>JANNKX010000230.1:0-4371 GCA_031396505.1 Rhodobacterales bacterium | reverse complement strand
TTTCCGTCTCTAACACTTGCAGCACCTTTATAAAGGTTGAAGGTGATCACCTGCCCCTCGTCAAAATCCCCGTCTCCGACAGGCGGAGGCAACCGCTTGAGCGCTCCATCCAGATCCAACTCGCCCCAACGCTCGAACAAGGCCTCATGCACCCGATAGGTAAAGATGACGAATGTGTAGGAGTCGTCATTACAACACAATGTGGTGGGTGCCATGCGTTTCCAACCGTATCTTGGATCACTGAGCAGATCGATGATGAAAGAGGGGGCTGCAAGTCGTCGGCATGTTGCAAGCGCATCTTCAAGTGAGGCTTGCTCCTTATTTTCCGAAAGGGCTAGGGCCAGTTGTTTGCGGATGACCGCCATGGCATCCTGTTGAGACCCCAGCCCGGTCGCGGGTGGCAACCCAAGCGACCTCAGGCGTTTTGCGCAACTGCCAGCAGGCCAGCGCAATCGACATGGGTCTCCAGATGGTCGGCCAGCGAGTCGAGGGTGGCATCGACGGTTGCGTCATAGCTGGCATTGCCGGGCGTGGCGCCGAGGCTGGCAAGGAACGCACCGCGAAATGCGTCGGCGGCGAACATGCCGTGCAGGTAGCTGCCCATGATGCGCCCCGATGGGCTGGCGGCCCCTTCCGGCTGGCCTGCCACATCAAACAAGGGCCGCGCACAGTCGGGGCCCGTGGTGCGGCCAATGTGAATTTCATATCCGCGCACGGGGGTGGATGACGCGATGTGGGTTGCTGCGGTTTCGGTCACGCGTTTGTCTGGCGACATTGTCGTGTGCACGTCCAGCAGGCCGAGGCCTGCGACCTGCCTTGTTGGCCCTTCGATGCCATCCGGATCGGCGATGGCGTGGCCCAGCATCTGATACCCGCCGCACAGGCCCAGCACATGGGCTCCACGGCGCAAGGCGGCGGCGATATCAATATCCCAACCCTGCGCGCGCAGAAAGGCAAGGTCGGCAACTGTGGCCTTGCTGCCGGGGATGATGATAAGTTGCGCCTCCACCGGCAGGGGTTCACCCGGTGCCACCATCCGCACGGTGACGCCAGGTTCTTGCGCCAAGGGATCAAGGTCATCGAAATTTGCGATGCGCGAAAGGTGCGGGACGGCGATCAGAAAATCACCCGTGCCCCGCGACCCGCGCAGGTCGGCGGCATCTTCGGCAGGCAGGCGGTGCGCGTCCGCGAACCACGGCACCACGCCGAAGCCGGGCCAGCCGGTGCGGGTCTTGATGAAATCATAGCCATCGTCGAAAAGGCGCACATCGCCGCGAAACTTGTTGATGAGGAATCCCTTGATCATTGCGGCATCATCGGGATCAATTACACTTTGCGTGCCGACCAGTTGCGCAATCACACCACCCCGGTCGATATCGCCCACCAGCACCACGGGCACACCTGCGGCACGGGCAAAGCCCATGTTGGCGATGTCATTTGCGCGCAGGTTCACCTCTGCCGGGCTGCCCGCCCCTTCGACGATCACAAGGTCAGCCTCGGCGCACAGGCGCGCGAAACTGTCCAGAACGGGGGCCATCAGATCCTGTTTCAGTGCCGCATAATCGCGCGCGCGCAGCGTCGTCAGGCGTTGACCCTGCACGATGACCTGCGCGCCGGTTTCAGATTCGGGTTTCAGCAGGACAGGGTTCATATGCACGCTTGGCACCACGCCACAGGCCCGCGCCTGCAGGGCCTGCGCGCGGCCAATCTCGCCACCTACGGCCACGGCGGCATTGTTGGACATATTCTGCGGCTTGAACGGGCGCACTTGCAGGCCCTGTCGTGCAAAAACACGACACAGCCCAGCCACCAGCATGGATTTGCCGACGTTGGAGCCTGCGCCCTGGATCATCAATCTGGCTGTCATGGCGCGTGACCTATCAGGCAAAAGCCGCGCCGTCACGCCCCGCCAAGGCTGCCCGGGGCAGGGTTCAGCCCTTTGTTATAGGGGTGCCAGTCGGTGATGTCAGGGTAATATGTCTTGCGCCATGCCTTGACCCGGCGGTTCATCACGCGCTTCCACAAGGGGGGCACCATCGCGACCATGGTCATGATCGGATAGCCATAGGGCAGTTGCGGGGCGTCATCCGGGCCGTAGGTCTGCAGCAGGGGAAAGCGGCGGTCAGGCTTGTAATGATGATCCGAATGGCGCTGCAGGTTGATCAGCAGCCAGTTTGACGCACGATGGGCGGCGTTCCACGAATGGCGCGGCAGGACATGTTCATACTTGCCATTCCCCAGGTGGCGGCGGGTCAGGCCGTAATGTTCGATGTAATTCACCAGTTCCAGCTGCCAGATCGCGACGAACGCCTGCAGGATGAACAGCAAAGGCCCCATCGCCCCGCCCACCAGCCCTGCCACCACCAGCATGCCCGCCTGCAGCACGCCGTAACGCCAGAAGGGGTTGGAGCGGTGCCATTCGGGCAGGCCGCGGCGCGCGAGCATGGCCACCTCGGCCTGCCACGAGGACGCGATCGACTCCATCAGCACGCGCGGAAAGAACCGATGAAAGCCTTCGTTGTATCGCGCCGTCACGGGGTCGCGCACGGTGCCGACATACAGGTGATGCACGCGCAGATGTTCCGACCGGAAATGCCCGTACAGCACCGAGGCCAGCAGCAGATCGCCCATCCAACGCTCCAGCGCGGATTTCTGATGCATCAATTCATGGCTGTAATTGATGCCGATGGTACCGGAAATGACGCCCATGCCAAAGAACAGGCCGATGATTTCGATCGGGCGCAGATGCACGGCGGTGGGCACATACCACAACAGCCACAGCAGCAGCATGAACTGCACAGGAAACCAGATCAGCGTCACAAGGCGGTACCAGAACAGATCGGATTCGGGTGTGGCCAGATCGGCGTTATCGTGGTTCAGACCCTTGATCGCATCCAGAACCGAAAACAGCCCCCACGAGTACAGCGGCAACAGGATCACGGTCCAGCCACCGACCATCGCACCCAGCACGGCGACGGGTACCATGCCCAGCGACAGAAAGAACGGCAGGGCGCTTTGCCAGCGGGCAATCTGAGAGGCGGAGATCGTGGTCATCGGCATCCTTTGATCTTGTTGCATTGACACGGCGGTCGGTCGTTCTGTCAACGTGGCGCATCGCCGCCGGACGCCGCGTCAAAGGCTTTGCGCATCACGGTGGGCAGATCCGCCGGACGAAAGTCGGCATGCGGCAAAAATGCGCCGCGCAGGGGAACGGCATCAGCACCGACATCTGCCAGCATCACGGTCAGATACAGGTGGAAATGGGTGAAAGTATGACGCACCTCGCCCGCCGCGCGCCATTGCGCATCCAAGGGCACCGCGCCACCCGCGCCGTCCCAATCGCTGCCGGGCCACCCCAGCATCCCGCCCAGCAGGCCCTTGTCGGCGCGCCGTTCCAGCAGATAGGCGCCATCACTGCGGCGCGCGATCCAGACGATGCCATGCCGCGTAGGGGTTGCAGCCTTTGACGTCTTGCGCGGCAAGCTGGCCTGAACGCCCTGCGCACGTGCGTCACAATGGTGGGTCCATGGGCAGATACCGCAGGCGGGGTTGCGCGGCGTGCAGATCGTGGCGCCAAGATCCATCACCGCCTGAGCGTAATCGCCGGGGCGCAAGGGTGGCGTCAGGGTGGCGGCAAGGGCGGTCAGTTCGGCCTTGGCGGCAGGCAGCGGGGTTTGAACCGCGAACATGCGTGCCATCACGCGTTCGACGTTGCCATCCACCACCACAGCGGGTTCATCATAGGCAATCGCCGCAATGGCCGATGCGGTATAGGGGCCGATGCCGGGCAGGGTCAGCAGACCATCGCGGTTCAAGGGAAACTGCCCGCCATGGTCGGCCACCACGGCGCGCGCGCACTTCAGCAGATTGCGGGCGCGGGCGTAATAGCCAAGCCCCGCCCATTCGCCCATCACATCGGCATCATCCGCCGCCGCAAGATGTGCCACTGTCGGCCAGCGCGCGGTAAAGCGGTGGAAGTAATCGCGCACGGCGGCGACAGTGGTTTGCTGCAGCATCGCCTCGGACAGCCAGACGCGGTAGGGATCGGGGCGTACCCCTGCCGCGCGATCCGACGGCGACACACGCCACGGCATCACGCGGGCATGCACGTCATACCAGCGCAACAGCGCGTCTGACAAAGCCGCGTTGATTATTCCATCGGCCAAGTTTCGCCCCCTTCATGCACGGCCCCACTGGCGGCGCGCAACCCATGGCGTAAGATAGCGGGATTCCCGGCAGGATAAAGATGGCCCGCAAACCGCTTCCCCCCCCCAGCCCCACGCGCCGCATGCGCGGGTTCGAGGCCGCCGCCGGTTTCGTCAAGGACCCTGTGCGCGCTGTGGGTGAAAGTCGCGGCTTTGCCGTCGCACG
>JANNKX010000401.1:0-1938 GCA_031396505.1 Rhodobacterales bacterium | reverse complement strand
AGCGCGATCAGCGCGTTCTGCCGCAGAAAGGTCGATTTGCCCGCCATGTTCGGCCCGGTCAGCAACCAGATGGCAGGCGTGTCGCCTTGGGTCAACGCGCAGTCATTGCCGACAAAGGCACCGCCCCCTTGCCGTCGCAGCGCACGCTCCACCACCGGATGCCGTCCGCCCTGCACGACAAATGCGCGGCTATCGTCCAGCAACGGCTCAACCCAGCCCTCCGCCGCCGCCAGATCGGCCAGCCCAGCCGCCAGATCAACCTCGGCCAGTGCGCGGGCTGCGGCCCCGATCGGGCCGGCATGCGCCAGAATCGCCTCACGCAGCGTTGCAAAATGGGTCTTTTCGATCTCCAGCGCATGATTTGCCGCGTTCAGAATGCGGGTTTCAATCTCGGACAGCGGGACGGTTGTGAAACGCACCTGCCCCGCTGTGGTCTGCCGATGGATGAAGGTTTCGTTCAATGGCGGCGTGCGCATCTTTTCATCATGCGCGGTTGTGGTTTCGATGAAATAGCCCAAGACATTGTTATGCTTGATTTTCAGGCTTTGAATACCGGTCTGCGCCACGTATTCCGCCTGCATCCGCGCGATCACGCCGCGCCCCTCATCCCGCAGGGCGCGCGTTTCATCAAGATCGGTGTCATAGCCTGCGGAAATGAAACCGCCATCGCGCGCCAGAAGAGGTGGTTCGGCGATCAGACTGTGGTTCAGCAGATCGATGATCCGGTCATGCCGCGTCAACGCCATCTGTGCCGTGGCCAGCACTTCCGGCGCATCGGACAGTCGCGCCGCGATCACGGCGGCCTGTGTCAGCCCTGCACGGATGACGCCCAGATCGCGCGGACCCGCCCGATCAAGCGCGATGCGCGAAAGGGCGCGGTCCATGTCCGGCGTGCGGCGCAGGTCATTGCGCAGATCGTCGCGCAAACGGCTCTGTTCCAGCAGAAAGCGCAGGGATTCATGCCGGGCATGGATCATCGACAGGTCGCAGGACGGGGCCGACAGCCGCCGTTCCAACAGGCGCGCGCCCGCCGCCGTCACCGTCTGGTCGACCGCGGCCACCAGTGACCCATCACGCCCGCCCGACAGCGCCACCGAAATTTCAAGATTGCGCCGGGTGGCTGCATCAATCTGCATCGCTCCGCCGGGCATTTCCTTGACCGGTGGTTGCAGCAACGGCAGATTGCCGCGCTGGGTCAGATCAAGGTAGTCCAGCAGCGCGCCCATCGCGCCCAGTTCGGCCCGGTCGAACATGCCAAACGCGTCAAGCGCACTGACTTTGAAGAACGCGCACAGCCGCCGTTCGCCGTGTGCCGAATCAAGGCTGGCGCGTGCAACAGACGTCATCTGCGCCCCGCAATCCGTCACCAACATGGCCAGATCGCGATCCGAACCATCACCCAGCAGCACCTCGCGCGGGGCAAGACGGGCCAGCTCGGGGCCAAGGCGCGACGTCGAACAGGGCATTACGCGAAACTCGCCCGTGGAAATATCAGCCCAGGCCAGCGCGCCGATGTCGCGCACCTGCGCAAAGACGGCAAGGTAGTTGTGCCGCCGCGCCTCCAGCAACGCATCTTCGGTCAGGGTGCCGGGCGTGACAAGGCGCACGACATCGCGGCGCACCACGGATTTCGACCCGCGCTTTTTCGCCTCGGCGGGGTCTTCCATCTGTTCCGCGATGGCCACCCGAAACCCCTTGCGGATCAGCGTCAGCAGATAGCCTTCGGCGGCATGCACAGGCACGCCACACATCGGAATATCCGCGCCCTGATGCGTGCCGCGCCTGGTCAGCGCAATATCAAGGGCTGCCGATGCCGCGACGGCGTCGTCAAAGAACATCTCGTAAAAATCGCCCATCCGATAGAACAACAGCGCGCCCGGATTGCGCGCCTTGATCTCGTGATACTGTGCCATCATCGGTGTGACGGGATCGTCGCTC
>JANNKX010000396.1:0-29083 GCA_031396505.1 Rhodobacterales bacterium | reverse complement strand
ATCCGCATCTTCAGGCCGTCCGGAATCTTGCGCGCAAGGCCCAGCCGGGCCTGCATCTGCATCGAGGCGTAGAACAGGCGTTTGCGCCTGCGCTCGTTGAACCAGTGGCGGTAGATCAGGCGTTCTTCCTTGATCCCGGTCTTGATCCAATCGGAATTGAAGAAATCGAAACTTTCGATGTAATCCATATCGTCGGCATCCAGAAACCGGTGCGCATATTCGGCGGATTTGATCGGCATGCAATCGCCCGACAGCATGTAGAAATGCGTCGCACGGGGAAAGTTGTCGGCCGCAGCGCGCAGGGCCAGCAGCGTCGCCCCAACCAGGCTCCATTCGCCCCAGCCGCATTTCACCCGGCGCGCGGCGAAAGTGACATTGGCGTTTTCGGCCAGTGCCGCGCGGATTTTGTCGTAATCTTCACGCTTGGCGCGGGCGTCAAAGTGGATGGCGATGAAATCGCCCACGGCGGTCAGCCGTTTGGCCTGCGCGATGATGCCATCGGGGTCTTTATGGCAGAGAAGAATGTAGGCAATCTTTGCCATTTGGGGAACTTTCACGCGTTTTCGTCGGGTACTGTTTCCTAAATAGCTTTATCGTCCATTGAAAAGACAGAATTTCTTTGTTCTTTTGTGACCAAATCAGGCCGGACAGGGCAAAAGCCCGCAAAACGGCGACAGGAGACACGGATTTATGGGCTTTCCAGGGACCTGGATGACGCAAAGCGAAAGCGTGGTCTACCGCGTTGTGCCGAAATGTGCGTGTTCGTCCATCGGACAGATCATGTTCTATTCGGACCATGGCGAATTTTTTGACGGCGATATCCATGATGCGACCGATCGCATGCACAAATGGGCGATCGAGGCCAGCCAGCCATTGATCGAACGGAACGTGAAGCGGCACAAATCATATGCCTTCACCTGCGTGCGCAATCCGTACACGCGGATCCTGTCATCGTTTTTTGACAAGATTTGCGGGATTCAGCGCAATGGCAAACGCTATCGCGGCAATCTGGTACCGCTGCTGACGCAGAAATACGGCATCGACGTGGGCGGCGATGACGGGCAGGCGGCGTTCGACCAGATCGCGAGTTTCCGACGGTTCCTGCTGTTTGCGCGCGACACGATCCGGTTCAAGAAACCGATGGAGCCCGACATCCACTGGTCGGCGATGTCGGGGCATGTCAGCACGTTCATCGTGAATGGCGGGCGATACAACCATGTGTTTTTCACCGAAAAGTTCGATGAGGGCATGCAGGTTGTGCTGAACAACATGAAGACCGCGCATAAGGTGAACCTGAAAAAGATCCCCAAGTTCAACGAAAGCGAAGGGCATGGGCCCAAACGCCTGCATCCAGTGGAAGACTATTTCGACGACCTGTCGCGCCACCTGATGTGGGAGATTTACAAGCGCGATTTCCAGATCTTCAAATACGACTTCGACAATCCGGCCAACAAGATGCCGCTGGCCGAGGTTGATCTGGAAGAGCTGCATGCGAAACTGGGGGAGTAGGGCAAAATTGACGGCTGTCAATTTCTGACTTTATGTAATAATAACAGATGCTTGAAAAGTTATCCACAGGGTAGATTCATACTCTGTTCAGCTTTTTGCAGAGCCCAGCCACTGCCGCAACATGGCGATGTCTTTGGGCAACACGGCATGGCCTGCACCGGGGTGGACCTGTACTTGCACCGCTGCGCCCAGCGTTTCGAGGGCAAAAGCGCTGTCTTCGACCCGGCGCAAAGGGATGTGGGGGTCGCGTTCGTGCACCGATAGCCAGACCCGCCCGCCTGCACGGGACGGATAGCCGAATGCCTTTGGCAGATTGCCATAAAGATCGGCCTGCGGCATGTCCCCGGCGTCTGCCGTGCCGACCAACCCGCCCGACAGGCCGAAGACACCGGCAAGTGCGACAGGGTGCCGGGCAAAGGTTTCAAGCGCAAGGCAGGCGCCCTGACTGAACCCTGCAAGCCAGATCCGCGACGCAGGTAGGCCATCCGCCATCAGGGTGCTGATGGCGGACGTCATTGTGGCAAGGCTGGCATCAAGATGCGGGCGGATTTGTGCGGTTGGCACCAGAAAACTGGAGGGCCACCAACTGTTGCCGGGGGCTTGTGGGGCGATGGCTGTCACATCATGAAGGCCAATCTGGTTGAACACGCGCAGGATATCATCGGCAAAACCACCCCGGCCATGCGCGAGAACGATCCCCATGCGGGCGCCAAGTGCTGTGGCCCCTGCGCGTTTCATGCAACACGCAAGGGCGGCAACAGGCGGGTCAGTTCGGCCCGCAGCGGTTCGTGCTGGGCGGGCAGCATCAGGGCCTGCCCCATGGTTTCATGCGGTTCATCGACAGCAAAGCCGGGGGCGTCGGTGGCAATTTCAAACAGCACGCCGCCGGGTTCGCGAAAGTAGATGGCGTTGAAATACTGCCGGTCGATGACGGGCGTGGTGCGGTGGCCAGCCGATGCAAGACGGTCGATCCAGCCCAGTTGTTCATCGTCGCTACGCGCCCGGAAGGCGACGTGGTGGATGGTGCCTGCACCGGGGCGGGCGGCGGTGGCGCGGTCACTGCGGATGATATCCACAACCCGGCCCGGCGCATCGCCGGGGGCGGTCAGGCGCAGGCGTTCGGTGCCGTCAACCGTTTCATGGGCGGTTTCGGTGTAGCCGAACACGTCTTGCAGCAGGCGTGCAGTTGGGACGATGTCCCGCGCCCACAGGGTGACGGAATGAAAGCCGCCGATGGTGGCGGCGTCGGTTGCGTCCTCGATCAGTTCGACCGGGGCATCATCGGGATCGCGCAAGGTGATGACGCGAGCACCGAAACGGGTGGTGACGCTGGCATCGCCAAAGGTGGCGGCGCGGTCGGCCCACTGAGCAAAGGCGGCGGGCGGGATGGCATAGGCATAGGCGCTGGCCATGCCGGGCCCTGCGCGGCCGGGGGTGGCACCGGCAAAGGGGAAAAAGGTCAGGATGGTGCCGGGGCTGCCGTTCTGGTCGCCGTAATAAAGATGGTAGGTATCGGGGGCATCAAAGTTGACGGTTTTCTTGACCAGACGCTGCTGCAGGATGCCGGTATAGAAATCGACGTTCGCCTGCGCGTCGCCGCAGATGGCGGTGACGTGGTGAAGGCCGGGGATGTGGGTCATGGTCGTTCTCCTGCGTGGTGCACATACGGCGTCTGTGGCGGAATATGATGTGGGGACCTGCATTTGGAATTCCGGTTTTGCGCGCGGTCTGTGTGCGCGGATGTGCAATGGCCTGCCGGGTGTGTGCTGAAAATTTCAGGTCTGAAATTTTCAGGGGATCAACGGCCACGGGTAAAATCGACACCGCCCTTGCGCAGGCGCACGGCCAGCGACACGGCGGCATAGCTGGCAAAACCCAGCGGATCACGCACGGCGCGGGCGATCAGGCCAAGGGGGCCAAGGCGGGCCTTGCCTTCGCGGACAAGCAACGCTGGATAGTCTGCGGCAATCTGGGCCATGCCGGCATCCTGCCTGCGGCGCACGCGGGTCAGGGCGGCAAAGCCTTCGATCATGGGCCAGTCATAAAGGGCCGCGACCTGCACACGTTCCTTGGGGGTGAATTGCAGGCGCACAAACGTATCGTCGGCAATGATGGCGGGAAATTCACCCCAGCGGGCGCGACCTGGCGCATTGACGGCAAACAAGCCGAAACCGGGGGCGGTGCTGCGGGCAAAGGGCAGGGTTTGCCAGAACCGGGCATAGGCGCGGGTGACGGGGCTGTGGGCAGGCGGGATGCGGGGGGTGGCCCCGGCATAGGTGGGGGCTGGGCGGGCAAGGGCGGTGGCGATCTGCGGCAGAACCTGTGGCGTGACGATGACATCGGCATCAAGATAGAGATGCATATCACCGCGGGCCGCAATATCGCCTGCATTCAGCGCGGCGGGTTTGGAGCCGGTGGCAAGATCAATCACCAAAAGCCGCCAGCCGCGCGCGGCGGCGGCAGGGCCAAAGGTCTGGGCGACGGCGGCGGTGCGGTCGTGGCAGCCATTGGCGACGATGATGATTTCGGCATCGACGGGGTCAGACGCCAGCAAGGCGGTCAGGCAGGGGCCGATAAAAGCCTGTTCGTTCGATGCGGGGATCACGATACTTAGCATCCGCCGCACCCGGTGGCGAGGCTGCGCCAGCGCGGGCTGTCATCACCCAGATGGCGCAAGGCCCCCCAACTGCCCCATTTATCGGGGGTTGCGACATCGACAAAGGCGTTGAAGGGCGCATCGGAAACGGCGGCCCAACCGGCCAGCAGATCGCCGTAAAGCGCGCCCATTTCAGGGCTGTAGTTCAGGTGGTTGAAAAATGCGGTGAGGGCGGCATCATCGACCAGCGCGCCGTAGCCGACGACATGGGTGCCGCCTTCGTACATGACCAGATCAAGGCCTGCGCGTTTGGCGATATCGGCGTGATAGGGTAGCAGTTCGGTCAGGACCTGTTTGAGGCTATCGGTCGGATCACCGGTGGTCGCGCCGTCGCGCAATTCGGCGGCGGCAAGGGTCACAGCAAGATCATAGGGGCGGGCGGGATCGGCGGTTTGCGATTGGGCAAGCCAATCCAGCACGGCGTCGCGCTTGCCCTCGGAGCCAAGCAGGGCACTGAAATATCCGGTGACGGCATAGGCATCAAAATGGGTGGCGGGGGCGGGGCGGCCTTCGGCGATGACAAGGGGAGCATTCAGAATCTGATCCTCCAGCCCGTACCAGCCGGTTTGGGTAGCAATCACGCGGCGCAGGCGGGTGGGGGCCTGATCGCCGTAGACCTGCGTCCAGATATCGGCGACCTGACTAGCGCGCAGGGCGTAATATTGCACCCATGTGTCCTTCTGGCCCCAGCGATCAAGGCCCTGCGCGTCGGCCCAGGCGGCTTGGGCAAACTGCCAGTTCCAGACCTCGTTCGAAAACTCGACGGTGGCGCGCAGGTCAGGGGCAAGGGTATCGCGCACGGTTGTGGCATAAAGGCGCACCAACGCGTCATCGGCCAGATGCGGGATGGTGAACCAGGGGTCGGCCTGCAGCTGGTTGGCAAGGGCGACCATGATTTCGATGGGCACACCGTTGCGGGCATAAGTGGCGTCACCCGGTTTGGGGCGATCAGCGGGGGTGGACAAGGTGGCATTGTTTGTGGCCATCCAGTCCATGAAGCGCAGGCCCTGCGCGCCGCGCAGGCGGGCAATCCAGTCGGGGTTGAAGATCGCCCCTGTGGCCAGCAGATCGGCACGGTCGGCGCGCACGACACGGATGCCCCGGACGGGGTCAGTGGCATCGGTGGCGGTGAGGGTCAGCACAACGCTGCCTTCGCCGGGGGTAAAGGCGAAAGTGATGCGGCCGGGGCTGGGCTGCACATCCGTGGCGCGCCCTTCGACGATCAGGGTGCCGGTGCCCTGATAGGTCAGGACATAATCGCCTGCGACGCCGAAGGCATCTTCGGGCAGTTGCGTCAGGATCAGCGTCGACAGGCCGCTGACATTGGGCGGAATGGCAAGCGGCCAGCCCTGCGCATCAATAAACCCTTCGGCGACAAGCCGGTCATATTCAAAGCCGCCCCATTGGCCCTGCAGATGCCCGGTCCAGACGCGCGCGGTTTTCATCACGTCCAGAAACGGCTGCTGCACCGACCAGTCATTCACACCCGCAAGACCCAGCGACAGCGCGGGGTTGGTGACGGGTGTCAGGGTGGGGGGCAGTTGGGCATCGATCGCGGCCACCTGCGTGGCAGGGACAAGCGTTTCTTCGGCAATCAGATCGGGTGCATCGGGTGCGGGGCCTGCGGCGACAACGGGGGCCGATTGCACCACATCGTGGGCGATGCGTTGCAACACGCGCGCAAGCCCGTCTGAAATCACCGAATCGCGGTTTTGCCAAGTGCGCGTCAGCAAGGGCGGCAGATCGCGGGGATCCTTGCCGTCGATGCTGGCGGCATGGACCAGCGCCAGAAAGTATAAGCCCTTGCCATTGGGGTGAATGTCATCGGCAAAAAACTGGGTGATGCTGTCAAATCCGGGCACATCGCCAGCATCGATCGCATCCGACAGCCGCGCCATCGCCTGCCCGGCGGGGATGACCTGTACGGGCGCGCCGCCGATGCGGGTGCTGGCGGCGGCGGCAAGATCGCGCCAGACGGCGGCATCGGCGTCAATCCGTGCGCGCCACGGCGCCCCTGCCCCGGCATCGCCTTCGATCACGGTGCCGGGCCCGGATTTCAGGCTGTGCCATGCTTCGTAAATGAAAATCCGGGTGTCGGGGTTGGCGGCGCGGGCCAGGCCGCCAAAGGCCACGATCTGCCCCACGGTGTCATTCCAGGCGATCTGTTCGGCAAGCGGCACGGATTCTGACAGGATCAGCACATCGACCCCGGTTTCCAGCCGCGCGCGGGCATTCACGCCTTCAGCGTCATCCGCGTTATCCCAGTTATAGCGCAGCGAGGCCCCATTGATGACATGCGCCTGCACGATCGCGGCGGGATCACCCTGCCGGATCAGCGCACCCTGCACCAGCGCGGGGAGGTTCGGGCCAACAAGACTGTGCCCGACATAAAGAATATCCGTCAGCAATGATAACAACGACATACACTCGCCCCGTGCCACTAACCCTGCGCAACTCCGGTCAAAGGATAGCGCGTAACCACGCGCCAGACCACCTTTTGCAACGCACGGGCTGTGGCGGGGGTTATCGCGACCATTGGCGTGCCATCGGCGCGCATCAGATCATGCGGCAGACCGGTGGGGTCACTGTGATAGAGCACGGCAAAGTGGGTCAGGGCGATCAGGTAACTGCCGATGTCATTCAGATGGATCGGGTCTGTGGTGCCATCGGTGGCGCGGGCAAACAGATCGCTGCGCCGCGTCAGACCGGGCACCTGCCCTGATTCCATGGCGCGCACGGCGGCGGCCATGACCTGCCCGCCGGGGATGACATAGATCGTGCCCACGCCGTTGCGGGCCATCGCGGGGCGCAGCAATGCGCCTTCCCACAGCTTGGCAAGATCGGTGTCGATGCGTGTCAGCCAGCCGTCCGGGTCATCAAGGCGGTGCCATGTTTCATAGAGATACAGCCGCGCGCCGGGGTTGGCGATGCGCACCATGGCGGCCCAATCGGCCAAGGCGTTCGCACTGTCATGCCAGCGGATCGCATCGCGCAGTTCGACCATTTCGGTAAAAATGATGGCGTCATAGTTGCCAGAATTCACGGCCTTACTGGCGGGGTGGTGAAAGGGATGGGCGTTTTCAACAGCAAAGCCGGGCACATCCCTGTTCCAATGCTGCCGCAAGGACGCGCCCCAGCCAAGCTGACTGGCGTAATCGTGCCCCGAAAGCTGCGCCAGCATTGCGGGCATGTCGCGGCCCACAAGGCTGTGGCCCAGATGATAGGTGCGCAAGGGGGCCGTGGGGGGCGGCAGCGGTGTGGCATAGCGCGCGGCAAAGCCTGCAGCAGACAGATGCGCCGGGCGCGTCATGCGCCATGCACCCGCCGCCGCAAGACCGGCCGCTGCGGCCAGAATGAACCCTTTGCGTGTCATGTCACCCTCACATGCCTGTGGGATGTGGGGGTTTTCGGCGCGATTGCCAGAGGTGGTCTGGCAAGGTGACAGTGGATTCGACTGCCGCTATGGTCAGGGCAGCGCCGGGCGGCAAACGAACCTGTGCAGGGCAAAAGGGTGGCGGGCACGCATGGCAAAGGGGTTTCAGCGGGGCACCAACATCGGCACGCGGATCGCCGTGTGGCGGGCCGGGCTGACGGCACCGGCCACCGGGTTCACGCTGCAGCCCGAGCCGCGCAGTATCGGGATGCTAGCGCGCGGGCGGCAATTGCTGGCGGGCAACGTGCAGTTGGCGGGGCATTTTACCGAAGTGCCGGGGGTCAGCCTGTGGGACATTCCGGCCCCAGATGCGGCCTTTCTGGCCGAGGCGCATGGCTTTGGCTGGCTGGACGATCTGGCGGCTGTGGGCGACGGGTCTGCGCGGGCGATGGCGCAGGCGTGGACATGGGGCTGGATCGCGCGGTTCGGGCAGGGCAAGGGCGCGGGCTGGACGCCGGATCTGACGGGGCGGCGTCTGATCCGGTTGATCAACCACGCGATCTTTCTGCTGCAGGGACGGGATCGCGCGCAATCGGCGGCGTTCTTTGCCACGCTGACCCAGCAGACATTGCTGTTATCGCGGCGCTGGCCGCGCGCGGCGGCGGGGCTGCCCCGGTTCGAGGCGCTGTCGGGGCTGATTTACGCAGGGCTGTCTTTGATGGGAATGGATGCGCTGGTGGGGCCTGCAAGTGCGGCACTGGCGCGCGATTGTGCCACGCAGGTGGACGCAGACGGGGCAATTGCGACGCGTAATCCAGAGGCGCTGCTGGAGGTGTTCACGCTGCTGACATGGGCGGCAGAGGCGTTGACAGAGGCGGGGCGCGCGGTGCCTGCGCCACATCTGGCGGCGATAGCGCGGATTGCGCCGTGCCTGCGGGCGCTGCGCCATGCGGATGGCGGGCTGGCGCGGTTTCATGGCGGCGGGCGCGGCCTGGCGGGGCAGTTGGACCTCGCGCTGGCGAACGGCGGCGCGCGGGCGGTGCCGCTGGCGGGGTTCGCGATGGGCTTTGCGCGGCTGACAGGCGGGCGATCAAGCGTCATCTGCGATGTGGCCGCCGCGCCACTGGGCGCACGCGGGCATGCATCGACACTTGCGTTTGAACTGACGTCGGGGCGGCGTCCGGTGATTGTGAACTGTGGATCAGGCCGGGCCTTTGGCAGCGATTGGCAACGCGCAGGCCGGGCCACGCCATCGCATTCCACATTATGCGTCGAAGGGGTGTCATCATCGCGGCTGGGCGATCTGCCCGCAGGTGGCGATGTGCTGGTGCAGCGGGCACGGGTGACGGCCAGCCACCAGTTGATCGAGGACGGCGAACAGGGCGTTTATGCGGCGCATGACGGTTGGGTGAGCACGCACGGGCTGGCGCATGCGCGCACCCTGATGCTGTCGGGTGACGGACGGCACCTGGACGGCGATGACCGCCTGACGGCCAGCACGCCAGCGCAACGGCAGCGATTCGAGGCGATGCTGGGGCAATCGGGGATCAGCGGCATCCGCTTTGCCATTCGGTTTCATCTGCACCCGGATGTGGATGCAACGTTGGACATGGGCGGGCACGCGGTATCGCTGGCGTTGAAAAGCGGGGAGATTTGGGTGTTCCGCTATGAGGGGCAGGCGAAACTGACGATCCAGCCATCGGTTTATCTGGAACGCGGGCGGCTGCGGCCACGCGCATCCGAACAGATCGTGCTGGAGGCGCAGGCAGTGGATATTGAAACACGCATCGGCTGGACCTTGGCGAAAGCACAGGATACTCCGGCAGCAATCCGCGACGTGGGCCACGACGATGGCGAGGCTGCGTCCTGAACCGCTGGGGGTGTTCTTGACCAATCGTGTTCCCGTTGGCCGTGCGTTGATTTCCGTATCTGACAAGACAGGTTTGCTGGACCTTGCGCGCGCCTTGGTGGCGGACGGGGTGGAATTGATCTCGACCGGGGGCACTGCGGGGATGTTGCGGGCCGCAGGATTGGCGGTACGCGATGTGGCGGATGTGACGGGGTTCCCCGAAATGATGGATGGGCGGGTCAAGACGCTGCATCCGGCGGTGCATGGCGGGTTGCTGGCGCTGCGCGATGATGACGAGCATCTGCTGGCGATGGCGGCCCATGGGATTGAGCCGATCGATCTGTTGATCGTGAACCTGTATCCGTTCGAAGAGACGGTTGCGCGCGGGGCGGACACGGCGGCCTGCATCGAGAACATCGACATCGGCGGGCCTGCGATGATCCGGGCTGCGGCCAAGAACCACCGTTTTGTCGCCGTGGTGACGGACCCTGCGGATTATGCCGGGCTGCTGGACCAGATGCGGGCGCATGATGGGACGACGACCTTGGCGTTCCGGCAAAAACTGGCGCTGGCGGCCTATGCGCGCACGGCGGCTTATGACGCGGCGGTGTCGGGGTGGATGGCGCATGCGATGGGTGAGACGATGCCGCGCCACCGCGCATTCGCAGGCAGGCTGGCGCAGCCCTTGCGCTATGGCGAAAATCCGCATCAGGGGGCAGCGTTCTATACCGATGGGTCGCGCCGCGAAGGGGTGGCCACAGCGCGGCAGTGGCAGGGCAAGGAATTGTCCTACAACAACATCAACGATACGGATGCGGCGTTCGAACTGGTGGCGGAATTTGCACCGCAGGATGGCCCGGCCTGCGCGATCATCAAACATGCCAATCCCTGCGGCGTGGGGCGCGCGGCCACCTTGCGGGAGGCCTATGCGCGCGCCTACGATTGTGACCGCACGTCGGCCTTTGGCGGGATTGTCGCGTTGAACATGGCGCTGGATGGCGAAACGGCCGAGGCGATTGCCGAGATTTTCACCGAAGTGGTGATCGCGCCGGGGGCGGATGCGGACGCCATGGCGATCTTTGCCAAGAAAAAGAACCTGCGTTTGCTGACGACTGCGGGGTTGCCCGATCCCCTGGCCAAGGGGTTGGCGTTCCGGCAGGTGGCGGGCGGTTTTCTGGTGCAGGACCGTGACACAGGACGCATCGCGCGGGCCGATCTGCGGGTGGTGACGCGCCGCGCGCCAAGCGAGGCCGAACTGGATGATCTGCTGTTTGCCTGGACGGTGGCCAAGCACGTCAAGTCTAACGCGATCATCTATGCGCATGATGGTGCCACCGTTGGCATCGGCGCGGGCCAGATGAGCCGGATCGACAGCACGCGCATCGCGGCGCACAAGGCGCAGGACATGGCGGATGCGATGGGTTTGCCACAGCCCCTGACCATCGGGGCGGTGGTGGCGTCGGATGCGTTTTTTCCGTTCGCCGACGGGTTGATCGCGGTGGCCAAAGCGGGGGCAACGGCGATCATTCAACCGGGCGGGTCGATGCGCGATGACGAGGTGATTGCAGCAGCAGATGCGGCGGGCCTTGCCATGGTGTTCACCGGCCAGCGCCATTTCCGGCACTGACATGCGTATCCTTGCGCTTACCGCGATTTTTACCTTCGCGCTGGATCAGGCATCGAAATGGCTTGTGGTGCAATGGCTTGACCTTATCAACCGGGGTGAGATCGAGGTCTTGCCTCCTTTCGTGCAATTCCGCATGGCGTGGAACACGGGCATCAACTTTGGCCTGTTTGCGACCAGCCAATGGGTGTTGATCGCAATTGCGCTGGCGATTTCGGGATGGGTGCTGTGGTGGATAGGCCGGGAAAAACCGGGGCGCATGGGCCAGATCAGCGCCGGGTTACTGGTGGGGGGGGCGTTGGGCAATGTCATTGACCGGATCGTTTACGGGGCTGTGGCCGATTTTCTGAACATGTCGTGCTGCGGCATCGAAAACCCTTATGCCTTTAATGTGGCCGACATCGCGATTTTCGCAGGTGCGATAGGCCTTGTGCTGTTCACGGGCAAACCGACACCAAAGCGCCGAAAGACCCCGTGACGCGCGCGCCGACATAGGCTAAGACAGGCTGAAACAGGGAAAGGGATGGGCATGACGGCAACACGGACGGTCTTCGCACTGGCGGCGGCAGTGGTGTTGTCTGCGTGCGGCAACGGGAATGATACCCCGTCGCTGTTCAACCTTGAACAACAGGGCAATGGGCCGGATGAATTTTCGATCCTGCCGCCGCGCCCGCTGCAATTGCCGGAAAACCTTGCCGAACTGCCCGCACCCACACCGGGCGGCGCAAACCTGACGGACCCGACGCCGAACGCCGATGCGATTGTGGCACTGGGTGGCAATCCGGGGGCGGCACCGGGTATTCCGGCGGCAGACGCCGCACTGGTGTCGCACGCGGGCCGTCTGGGCACGACGCGCGATATCCGTGGCCAACTGGCCAGCGAGGACCTTGAATTTCGCCGCGACAATCAGGGCCGTGTGCTGGAACGGCTGTTCAACGTGAACGTCTATTACAAGGCTTACGACGAACAATCGCTGGACCAGCAGCGCGAGCTTGCGTTCTGGCGCAGCCGTGGCGCGCGCACGCCGTCCGCACCGCCCGCACTGCCGGGCGAGTAAACCCGGCGTGACCGGGCCTTGCGGCGGGCGCGATGATCGCTAGCTTCCATATCGAGATCACGGGAGGAACCCGATGCTGCACCGCGTGTGTCTGATGTTGATTGCGCTGTTTCCTGCGGCGGCCATTGCCGATGAGGTGACGACCTTTACCCTTGATAACGAGATGGAGGTCGTGGTGATCGAAGATCACCGTGCGCCAGCAGTGACGCATATGGTGTGGTACAGGGTCGGTGCGGCGGACGAAGCGCGGGGCCATTCGGGCATTGCGCATTTTCTGGAACACCTGATGTTCAAGGGCACGGATGACGTGGCACCGGGGGCTTTTTCGGAAATCGTCGAGGCGCAGGGCGGGACTGACAACGCGTTCACGGCGTGGGATTATACCGCCTATTTTCAACGCGTTGCGGCAGACAGGCTTGATCTGATGATGGAGCTTGAATCCGATCGGATGCGTGATCTGCGCCTGTTGCCGGAGGATGTGACAACCGAACGTGCGGTCATTCTGGAAGAACGTTCGCAGCGCACCGACAGTGATCCGGGGGCGATCTTGTCGGAACAGATGCGGGCGGCGCAGTTCCTGAACCATCCCTATGGCACGCCGATCATCGGTTGGCGGCATGAGATGGAGCAGTTGAACCGCGATGATGCGCTGGCGCATTACACGCGGTATTACGCGCCCAACAATGCGATCCTTGTGGTGGCGGGCGATGTGCAACCGGACGCGGTGCTGGCGTTGGCGCAAAAATACTATGGCCCGCTGGCGCCATCGGAAAGCCTGCCCGACCGCGTGCGCCCGGCAGAGCCACCGCAGCTTGGCGAACGCCGGCTGGTATATAGCGATGCGCGGGTGTCCGAACCCTATGTGATCCGTACCTATCTGGCACCGGAACGCGACCCCGGCAATCAGGAACAGGCAGCAGCGCTGACGATATTGGCCGAGTTGCTGGGCGGCAGCGGGACGACGTCGGTGATGGCGCGCAAGATGACCTTTGATGCGCGGGCCGCCGTCTATGCATCGGCGTTCTATGACGGCACGGCCATGGATGACACGACCTTTGGCTTTGTCGTGGTGCCGTTGCCGGGTGTTGATCTGGCCGAGGTTGAGGCGGCAATGGACACGGTTCTTGCGGATTTTCTGACGGAAGGCGTGGATGCGGCGGCCTTTGCGCGTGTGAAAACGCAGATCCGCGCGGCGAACATCTATGCGCGCGACAACGTCGACGGCCTTGCCCGCGATTATGGCGAGGCGCTGACATCGGGGCTGACGATTGCGGATGTGCAGGCGTGGCCGGATGTGCTGCAGGCGGTGACAGAGGATGAGGTGATGGCTGCGGCGCGCATGGTATTGAACCGCAATCAGGCGGTAACGGGCTGGCTGCAAACCGAAGGGGCGACCGAATGATGATGCGTTTGATTGCGGCCCTGTTTCTGCTGGCCACGCCATTGCGTGCGGAAATCGCCATTCAGACGGTGACATCACCGGGGGGCATCACGGCCTGGCTGGTGGAAGAGCACGGCATTCCGTTTACAGCGCTGGAAATTCAGTTTCGTGGTGGCACATCGATTGACGCGCCGGGAAAACGCGGTGCGGTCAACCTCATGACGGCCCTGATCGAAGAGGGTGCGGGCGATCTGGACGCGCAAGGCTTTGCCAGCGCGCGCGATGCGCTGGCGGCCAGCTTTTCCTTTGATGCGGGCGTTGATTCGGTGGGTGTGTCGGCCCGTTTTCTGACGGAAAACCGCGATGAGGCGGTGGCCTTGCTGCGCAGTGCGCTGATCAACCCGCGCTTTGACGATGTGGCGATCGAACGCGTGCGGGGGCAGGTGCAATCCATTCTGCGCAGTGACGCGCAAGACCCCGGCACCATCGGGCAGGACGCGTTCAACGCGATGGTGTTTGGCGATCATCCCTATGGCAGCAGTGGCAATGGCACACCTGAAACGGTGGCAGCGCTGGTGCGTGATGACATCGTGGCCGCGCATCAGGGTGCGCTGGCGCGCGACCGGATCTATGTGGCCGCCACGGGTGACATCACAGCGGCCGAACTGGGAAGTCTGCTGGACGAATTGCTGGGCGATTTGCCCGGCACGGGCGCGCCGTTGCCGCCGCCTGCCACGGCCACGGTCACGGCAGGTTTGACGGTGATCCCGTTTCCCGGCCCGCAGGCGTTGATCCTGTTCGGTCATGGCGGCATCCCGCGCGATGACCCCGATTTCTTTGCCGCCACCATCCTGAACGAAGTGCTGGGCGGTGGCCGCTTTGGCGCGCGCCTGATGACCGAAGTGCGCGAAAAGCGCGGGCTGACCTATGGCATCGGCAGCTATCTGGCGGATTACGATCAGGCCGATCTGATGCTGGGGCAGATGTCATCGTCCAATGCCACCACGGCACAGGCGATTGACGTGGTGCGCGCGGAATGGGCCAAAATCGCGACCGAAGGGATCACGCAGGCCGAACTTGATGCGACGAAAACCTTTCTGGTGGGGTCCTACCCCCTGCGGTTTGATGGCAATGGACAGATCGCGAGTATCCTTGTCGGGATGCAGATGATCGGGCTGCCATCTGATTATCCGGCGACGCGCAATGACAGGGTCAATGCGGTGACGCTGGATGATGTCAAGCGTGTGGCCGCCCGCCTGATCGCGCCGGATGATCTGCATTTCATCGTCGTTGGCAGCCCGGATGATTTGGAAACGGGAAACTGAAACGGGTCTGAAATCCCGTGGCCGAATCTGCGCTGTGGTGCTATAGCTGGTGGCATGAACGCCGCCAACCCCAACATATCCCCGGAACGCCCGGTTATCCGCCAGCTGGATGAAGCGGCGATCAACCGCATCGCGGCGGGTGAGGTGGTTGAACGCCCGGCATCTGCCGTCAAGGAACTGGTGGAAAACGCACTGGATGCCGGGGCGGGCCGGATCACGGTTGACTATGCGGATGGCGGCAAGACCTTGATCCGTGTCAGCGATGATGGTTGCGGCATGACGGCGGACGACCTGCCGCTGGCGCTGTCGCGGCATGCAACGTCGAAGATCGACGGGTCGGACCTTTTGAACATCCAGTCCTTCGGGTTTCGCGGCGAGGCGCTGCCGTCCCTTGGTGCCGTGGGCCGCCTGACAATCCAGTCGCGCGCAGCGGGGCATGACGGAGCCGCCATCACCGTGACAGGCGGGCAAATCGCGCCCGCCCGCCCTGCGGGCCTGACGCGCGGCACGATTGTCGAATTGCGCGATCTGTTCTTTGCGACCCCGGCACGGTTGAAATTCATGCGGTCTGACCGGGCCGAGGCGCAGGCGATCCATGACTGTATCCGGCGTCTGGCGATGGCGGAACCATCGGTCGGCTTTACCCTGCGCGATGTGACGGGCGGCGGCGAGGGCCGGGTGATTTTTCGCGCCGATCCCTGCCCCGGTGATTTCTTTGATGCGCTGCAAGGGCGGTTGGCATCGGTGCTGGGCACGGATTTCATCGACAATGCCATTCCCATTGACGCGGAACGCGACGGCTTGCGTCTGACGGGCTATGCCGCGTTGCCGACGTGGTCGCGCGGATCGTCAGCCTTGCAATACCTGTGCGTGAACGGGCGCCCAGTGATGGACCGGAGCCTGTTCGGTGCCTTGCGCGCGGCCTATTGGGACCTGCTTTCCCGTGACCGCCACCCGGCGGCGGTGCTGAACCTGATTGTCGATCCGACCCGCGTTGACGTAAACGTGCATCCGGCAAAATCCGAAGTGCGGTTTCGCGAACCCGAAGTGGTGCGCGGCCTGATCGTGGGCGGTCTTAAGGCGGCCCTGCTGGGGGCCACGCAACGCGCATCATCGACCGTGGCAGAGGCGACGCTAGCGGCGTTCCGGCCAGAGCCGCGCATCTATCAGATGGACCGCGCATCGCAGCCGACCCTTGCGCGCGCGATGGCGTTTCAGGCACCGGGCTTTGCGGAAGAACCCGTCGCCCGGTTTGAACCCGCGCAAGATACATCTGACGGGCCTTTGGGCGCCGCCCGCGCGCAGATGCATGAAAACTACATCATCGCGCAAACCGCGACCGGCATCGTGATCGTGGATCAGCATGCGGCGCATGAACGGCTGGTTTACGAACGGCTCAAGGCGCAGATGGCGGGCGCAGGGGTTGCGGCACAGGCGCTGCTGATCCCTGAAATCGTGGAGCTTTCCCCGACGGACGCCGCGCGCATCCTTGAGGCCGCCCCCGACCTTGCACCGCTTGGCCTGACGATTGAGGCGTTTGGCGGCGGGGCCATCGCTGTGCGCGAAACGCCTGCGATTCTGGGGGTGGTCAGTGCGGCGGCGCTGATCCGTGATGTGCTGGACGAGTTGAGCGTCGGTGACACAACCACGATCCGTGCACGCATCGATGCCATCCTGTCGCGCATGGCCTGCCACGGGTCGGTGCGGTCCGGGCGTCAGATGCGCGCTGAGGAAATGAACGCGCTGTTGCGCGAGATGGAGGCGACGCCGCATTCAGGCCAATGCAACCACGGGCGGCCGACCTATGTGGAATTGAAGTTGCACGATATCGAACGGCTGTTTGGACGGCGATGATCACGATTGGCCCATATGCCTTCCGTTGGGATGATCCCTTGACGCTTGCCATCATGGCGGGTGTTGCGATTCTGGTGCTGTTTCTCTGGCTGATCCTCCGCGCGGCGGGGCAATCGGCAAAAATGGCCGAACCCCTGATGCGGGAAATGGGCTGGATGGGGTCGCGCGTGCAGGCACTGTCGGATGGGCAGGAACGTCTGTCGGGTGGTTTGCAACATGTGTCCGAGGCGCAGACGGTCAGCCAGACGGCGATGATGCGCCTGATGGAACAGCGCCTGATGGAGGTGCAGCGCGGCATGACCGAAAGCCTGCAAGGCACATCGGTGCGCACGGCACGGTCCTTGGGCGATCTGCATCAGCGGCTGGAGGCGATTGACAAGGCGCAAGCGAATATCGAAAAACTGTCGGGTAACGTGCTGAACCTGCAGGATATACTGTCGAACAAGCAGGCGCGCGGGGCGTTTGGCGAGATTCAGCTGAATGATATTGTGATCAAGGCTCTGCCAGCGGATGCCTATACCATGCAGGCGACGCTTTCGAATGGCAAACGCGCCGATTGCCTGATCCATCTGCCTAATCCGCCGGGGCCGATTGTGATTGACGCGAAATTCCCGCTTGAGGCGTATGAGGCGTTGCGCCGCGCCAAGACGCCGGCCGAGGTGACCGATGCGATGCGCGGGCTGCGCACGGCAGTGCGCGGGCATATCAAGGCAATTTCGGATAAGTACATCATCGAGGGCGAGACGGCGGATGGCGCGCTGATGTTCCTGCCGTCCGAGGCGGTTTATGCGGAACTGCACGCAAACCACCCGGAAGTCGTGCGCGAGGGGTTTGCGGCGCGGGTCTGGATCGTGTCGCCGACGACCTGCATGGCGACGCTGAACACGATGCGCGCGGTGTTGAAAGACGCACGCATGCGCGAACAGGCCGGGGCGATCCGGCGCGAGCTGGGTGAGTTGTACAAGGATGTGGAACGCCTTGGCGAACGGGTGGGCAACCTTGACCGGCATTTCGGTCAGGCGGCAAAGGATATCGAAGAAATCAAGATATCCTCTGACAAGGCTGCGCGGCGGGCACGGCGGCTGGATAACTTCGACTTCGAGGAGTTGGGCGCAAACGATCCGGCCCCGATCATCGGGCCGCAGGCGGCGGAATGATGACCCACCTTACCCCTGCCGATTATACCTCCATGCCATGGGCAAATGGGCGTGGCCAGACGTTGGAGCTGGTCCGGCAAAACTATGTCAACGGCAAGATTTTCTACCGACTGTCGATTGCCACAGTCACAGAGAATGGCCCGTTTTCTGTCTTTCCCGGACTTAACCGCAGCCTCACCGTCATTGACGGTCCGGGATTCAATCTGATTGGACAGCGGAAGCTGCGGGCCGATCCGCTTGTCCCGGTAGATTTCCCCGGAGAGTGCCGGATCGTGGCCGCCGATGTCATGCAATCAAGTCAGGATTTCAATGTGATGGCTTGCACATCACGTCATATGAAAGTGTCTGTCCAACGTCACGGCATCTTGCAAGGCTACGGGGGGGAATTGTTGTTTTACTTCGCCTTGGCTCCTGCGAAAGTTGGCAAGTGGACGCTTGGAACCCACGACCTGCTTTACGGTCGGCCGAAACAGATGGTCACAGGCGGCCCGATCATCCTTGTGCAGATCGACTGATCTTTTAAATCCGCAGGAACGGCTGCGCCAGACGCGGGATCAGGCTGTTGAAACGCAAGGGTGCATCGGTCGCGGCAAGGCAGATGCAATCCATCCCCGCCTCTGCAATCGGTGTATGTTCGGTCTCTTGGTTTGCCACTTCGATGTCGCCGCGCCCATAGCGGTTGTTGCCGTCAAAGAACGCGCCCTGCAACACCAGCGTCAATTCGAGGCCGCGGTGGCCGTGATCAGGCACCGCTTGCCCTGCCGGAATATGCAGCAGGCGCACCGATGCGCGGCCATCTGTACGCAAGATCGCCTGCTTCACCCCGGCCCCGATGGACCGCCAGCGGATACTCCGGCCACTGACGTGCACATAGTCGGCCAAGGGTGCCGGAAAGATGCCATCCGGTCCTTCGGGTGCGCGCGCATTGGCTTGCGGCAACCCGTCCAGCCGCGCCATCATCTGGTCCAGACTGTCATCCGCCAGTGCCGCCCCGTCATTCAGCGCATCATCAAGCATCGCCCCGCCCACGGCATCAAATGCCGCCAGCCGCACCCGCGCGTCATCTGACAGCGATACATGCGTGGCAACAACAAGATTGAACGCTTCGGGCAGCGTACCTGCGGCATAGCCCATCAGCAGATTGTCGGGGAGTGAATGGCGGGTCATCATGTGTATCGTCTGCCTTAGCTCATGTTGTGGCGTAGCCGTTCCAACGCCAATCTGATGCGCGATTTGATCGTGCCAAGGGGCAGACCTGTTTCCTCGGCAATTTCCGAGTGTGACAGATCGCCATAATAGGCCCGCTCGATTAACGCGCGTTGCTTTTCGGGCAATTGGGCCAAAGCGTGACCCAACCGTTTCGTCTCTTGCTGCATCTCAAGGGCCTCGGCCTGATCGGGTTCAGGCTCCGGCCCCCAGGGCAGGTCTTCCGGTTCGGGCCTGCGCGATTTGCGTAAGGCGTCGATTCGTCTGTTCCGGGCGATGGTGAAGACCCATGTCGCCACCGAAGCCCGCGTCGGATCGAAAAGATGCGCTTTTTGCCAAAGCGTTGCCATGACATCCTGTGCGCATTCCTCGGCCAGCGTGGCACCAGCACCCGACTTCATCAAAAAACCCTTCACCCGTGGGGCAAAGTGCCGGAACAGCGCGGCAAACGCCGCGCGATCCTGATGGTCGCGCACCCGTAACACAAGGACCGCCCAATCCGTTTCGTCGTGTTGTCCGCTCACACCGTATCCATCCTGCGGAAAAACATTCCCTTGGCGTGCACAGCATAAGCAGTCACGGCAGGCAGTGCATCCGATATCGTACCGGTATCAGCCTCCAACGTCATAGAAAAGTTACGCTGGTCAAACCGCACTGGATCACTGCAAATCCGGAAAATTCGAAAAGCATGTCAGATTTCTTGGACAGCCCTGTGTCAACTTGATCCGCCGTCTGTTTTTCTGCGTATACGTTGCACTAGATAAGGCTACAGAATGACAGCGGAGCGTTCAGACAATGCCATTCGAAACACTTGAACTTGCCGCCCGGCGCGTGGCCGTGATCGGGGGCGGGATCGCAGGGATGGCCGCGGCGCATCTGATAGCACCCACCACATCGGTTGTGCTGTTCGAGGCAGAGGCGCGTCTTGGCGGCCATGCACGCACGATCGTCGCGGGCAAGCGCGGGGACCAGCCGGTTGATACGGGCTTTATCGTCTATAACAAGGCAAATTATCCGCATCTTGTGCGGCTGTTTGATGACCTGGCGGTCCCGGTGACAGAAAGCGACATGAGTTTCGGTGCATCGTTTGGCGGGGGCCGGATGGAATATGCGCTGGCGTCGGTGAACG
This sequence comes from Rhodobacterales bacterium, assembly GCA_031396505.1. Lineage (GTDB taxonomy): Bacteria > Pseudomonadota > Alphaproteobacteria > Rhodobacterales > Rhodobacteraceae > JAAFHS01. The sequence goes on along the minus strand of JANNKX010000396.1, from coordinate 8,963 downwards.
GGCTGTTTGCCACGCGCAAAAACATCGTGAACCCGAAATTCCTGCGCATGCTGCGCGATATCCTTCATTTCAACGCACGGGCCGAGGCAGCATCGCTGAACCCCGGCCTGACCATTGGCGAATTGCTGCGCGATCTGGGCACCGGGGACTACTTCCGCGACTATTACATTCTGCCCCTTTCCGGAGCGATCTGGTCGACCCCGGTGCAAGGCATTCTGGATTTTCCGGCCCATGCGTTGATCCGGTTTTTTCAGAACCATGCACTGATGCAACTGTCCGACCAGCATCAATGGTACACCGTGCGTGGCGGGTCGGTGGAATATGTGCGGCGTCTGCAGGCGGCCCTTGTCACGGCGGGCGTCGATATCCGGCTGCGTGCGCCGGTCGCGGGCGTGCGGCGCACCGACAGCGGCGTCATGGTGCGCGGCGTGGGTGGGGAATGGGAAGCGTTCGACGAGGTGATCTTTGCCACACATTCGGACGTGAGCTTGCAGATGCTGGAAGACGCAAGCGCGGTGGAGCGCGCGGCGCTGTCGGCGGTGCGTTATCAGCCCAACGAGGCGGTGCTGCATGCCGATACATCGCTGATGCCAAAGCGGCGGCAGGTCTGGTCATCGTGGGTTTATTGCGAACCGGAGGGGCCGCGCCCAGACAAGATCGACCTGACCTACTGGATGAATTCGCTGCAACCGATCCCGCACGACGATCCGCTGTTCGTGACGCTTAACAGCAACCGGGCGATTGATGACCGGCTGATCCATGATGTGAATACCTTCCATCACCCGGTTTACGACCTTGCGGCAATCGCGGCACAAGATACCATCCGGGCAATGAACGGCACCCGGCACACATGGTTTTGCGGCGCGTGGATGCGCAACGGCTTTCACGAAGACGGCTTTCAAAGCGCGGTCGACGTTGTGGATGCAATGCGGGCCACGCAGGTGCGGATCGCCGCATGATGGATGTGCAGCATATCCGGGGCGAGACGTTTCATGGCCGTAAGGGGGCGGTGACCAACAGCTTTTGCTATGGCGTGGATTATGTGCTGCTGGACCCCGAAACATCGCGTGGCCCGCGCCTGTTTGGCCGCAACCGGGGCAACCTGACATCGGTGCATGATGCCGATCATGGTGGCGCGCCGGGCCAAGGCATCGGTGTGCGATGGGCGCGCCGGGTGATGACCGATCATGACATCAGGCCCGCGCGTGTACTGCTTCTGGCGCAACCCCGTGTGTTGGGCCATGTGTTCAACCCTGTCAGTTTCTGGCTGGCAACGGATGCGGATGGCGCGCTGCTGGCGGTGATTGCCGAGGTGTCGAACACCTATGGCGACCGGCATTCCTATCTGTGCGCCCATGATGACCGCAGGCCTATTCGCCCGGCTGACACGCTGACTGCGACGAAGATCTTTTACGTCTCGCCGTTTCAGCCGGTTGAGGGGCAGTATCAGTTCCGCTTTGACATCCGCCCTGACCGGATCGGCATCTGGATCGACTATTCATCGGAAAAGGGCGGCGTGTTCACCAATCTGATCGGCCCGCGCACGCTCCTGACCAACCGGGGCATCATCCGCGCCTGCCTGCGCCGCCCGTTCGGGTCGCGGCGGGTGCTGGCGTTGATCCACTGGCAGGCGTTGAAACTCGCGATCAAGGGTGCAAAGTTCCGCACGCGGCCCGCGCCCCCCGGTGATGAGGTTTCGCGTTGACCATGGCCGTCATGCCTTCGCAGGGCCTTGCGCAGTGGTCGCTGTTTGCAGCGCTGATCGCGGCGGCGGGGCTGCCGATCTATATTCACGCGCCAACCGTCTATGCCGAAACCTATGGTATTGGTCTGGGCGCATTGGGTCTGACGCTGGCCGTGCTGCGGGTGATTGACGTGGTGCAGGACCCTTTACTGGGCTGGTTTGCCGAAACCCACCGCGCCACGCGCGGTGTGTGGGTGGTGGTGGCCGTGGCCCTGATGGTCATCGCCATGCTGGGCCTGTTTGCCGTCACCCCGCCTGTCGCACCGTTGTTGTGGTTTGCCCTGACGCTGACCCTGCTGTTTTCCGCATTTTCATTCCTGACCATCTGCTTTTATGCCGAAGGCGTGGGGCGCGCGGCACGTTTGGGCGCGGGTGGGCACCTGCGCCTTGCCGGATGGCGCGAGGCGGGTGCGCTGATCGGCATCACCATCGCCGCTGTCGCCCCCGTGGCCATCGGCGGGCTGACGGATCAGCCCTACGCCGCCTTTGCCGCAGGTTTCGCCGTCCTTGCCGTGATCGCAACCATCGCCATGCGCCACGAATGGGGCCGCGCCACGGCCCTGCCGCCCGACACCAACGCATTCGCCACCTTCCGTCCCGCGCTCGCCGACCCGCTGGCCCGCCGACTGCTGTTGATTGCGCTGCTGAACGCAGCCCCTGTCGCCGTCAGTTCCACCCTGTTTCTGTTCTTTGTCGGCAGTGCGCTGGACGCCCCCGATGCCGCAGGGCCACTGTTGTTGTTGTTCTTTATGTCTGCCGCCATCAGCACGCCTTTCTGGTCGCGCATGGCCGTCCACTTTGGCGCACGCCGCACACTGATGGCGGGCATGGTGCTGGCCATTCTGGCCTTTGTCTGGTCAGCCACCCTTGGCCCCGGCGATACGGTCGCTTTTGCGGCGATCTGTGCTGCGTCCGGGGCCGCCCTTGGTGCCGACATGACCCTGCTGCCCGCCATCTTTGCCCGCCGCATGGCCACCATCGGCAAGGGTGGCGAGGCAGCCGCCTTTGGCCTGTGGTCTTTCGTGTCCAAACTGTCGCTCGCGCTGGCTGCGGCCACGCTGCTGCCCATGCTGCAGGCCAACGGCTTTGTCGCCACGGGATCGAATTCCGCCCATGCCCTGACCATTCTCACGCTGTTGTATGGCCTGTTGCCCTGCGCCCTGAAACTTGCGGCCATCACGCTGTTGGCCCGCACCGAAATTCCCGAGGTCTGATCCTATGTCGGTTGCCCTGTCCATCATCCTTGGCATGATCATCGCCCTGTCACTGGTGATCATGCTGAAACGTCTGATGGGCTTTCGCGCCCAGCATCCCGATGACCTTGGCAAAAGCGGGCCGCATTTCGATCTGCGCCAACACCTGAGCGGCCCGATCCTGTGCGAGGGCCTGATTTACGGCCCCACGGGCCGTGTCACATCACGCTTTGTCGCGCATATGGAGGGGTCGTGGGACGGCAACACCGGCACGCTGAAGGAACGCTTTCACTATGACAGCGGCACTGTGCAAGACCGCGTCTGGACCCTGCATCTGGATACAGGCGGCAATATCCGTGCCGAAGCCCCCGATGTCGTGGGGGCCGGATCGGGACGCGCGCAGGGGGCTGCGGTGATGATGACCTACCGCATCCGCCTGACACCGGAGGCGGGGGGACATATCCTGAACGTGACCGACTGGATGTACCTGATGGAAAACGGGACGATCATGAATCGTAGCCAGTTTACCAAATTCGGGGTGACGGTGGCCGAACTTGTGGCCACCATGCGCCGGGTGCCGGCGTGAAAGACTGGGCTGGAAAACGCTATTGGCTGGTTGGTGCCAGCGAAGGACTGGGTCTTGCACTGGCCCAGATGATGAGCCGTGCAGGCGTTGATCTGATCCTGTCCGCGCGTGATGCTGACCGTCTGGCCGAGGCCGTGGCCACCCTGCCGGGGCTTGCCCGCGCCCTGCCCGTCGATGTGGCCGATACCGCATCCGTGACGGCAGCCGCCGCAACCCTTGGCCCGATTGACGGCGTGGTGTTTCTGGCAGGCGTCTACTGGCCCACCACCGCGCAGGCCTGGGATGCAGGCCACGTCGAGGCGATGTGCAACATTAACTTCACGGGCTGCGCCCGCGTGATCGGGGCGGTGATGCCGCAATTGGTGGCCCAAGGGCGTGGCCATGTCGTCATCACCGGTTCACTGTCAGGATTTCGCGGCCTGCCGGGTGCCATTGGCTATGCCGCGTCCAAGGCGGGCACCATGGCGCTGGCGGAATCGATGTATGCCGATCTGCGCGGCACAGATATTCAGGTACAGGTCGCCAACCCCGGTTTCATCAAGACGCGGCTGACCGAAAAGAACGATTTTACGATGCCCTTCATCATGGAACCCGAGGCCGCCGCCCGGGCCATGTGGGAACATATGAACACCGATGCCTTCAAGGTCAGCTTCCCGACCGTCTTCTCGTGGTTCTTCCGGCTTTCACAATTTCTGCCGGACTGGGCCTATTACCGCCTGTTTGCCCCCCAAAAATAGCACAAATCCCACCGCTTCCTCTCTGATCAAATATCCTCGGGGGAGTCTGTGATGCAATCACAGACGGGGGCAGACAGCCCCCCTTTTTTCGGCCCCCCACGTGCCGCGAAAAATTTTAGTCCCGCACCAGCCGCGCCATGAAAAACCCGTCCATCCCGCCCCAATAATCGGGCCGCAGACGCAAGCCGCCATCTGCGGTGATCCAGTCTGCGTCGACCCATGGCATCGCCGGGCGTTCGACCCGCAGACCGGGCGCGCGCGCCAGCACGCTTGCCAGTTGCGCCTCGCCTTCATCCGGCAGCAGCGAACAGGTGCAATAGACCAGCCGCCCCCCCGGCTTCAACCAGCCCAGCGCCCGGTCCAGAAGTGCGGCCTGCAATGCCACCAGCGCCGGTAGTTCCGATCCATCCTTCACAAACGGCAATTCGGGATGCCGCCGGATCGTGCCTGTCGCCGAACAAGGCGCATCCAGCAAGATCGCATCGAACGCGACCTCGGGCACCCACTGCAGCGCATCTGCCACCACCAGCCGCGCGGTCAGTCCGGTGCGCGCCAGATTGTCCGCCACCCGCCCCATCCGCGGCCCCGACATATCCAGCGCCGTCACATCGGCCCCTGCGCGCGCCAGTTGCAGCGTCTTGCCCCCCGGTGCGGCGCACAGGTCTAGTACGCGCTCACCCGGTAACGGCGTTAAAAGCGGCACGGCCATCGCGGCGGCCGCATCCTGCACCCACCAATCCCCGCTGTCATAGCCCGGCAGGCTTGTCACTTGACCCGCCCCCTGCAACCGCACCGACCCGCTGGGCAACACCTCGCCCGCTGGCGCATGCCCCTTTACCGTCAGGTCCAGCGGCGGGGCCAGCGCATGCACCGCCTCGATCGCCGCCACTGCATCGCGGCCGTAGGCATGCACCATCGGCTGCCGGATCCAGCGTGGCAGCTTTTGCACTGTCGCCCCCGCCAGCGGATCGCCCGGCGGCAATTTGCGCAGCACCGCGTTCACCAGACCCGTCAGATGCCCCGTGCGTTTGCCCTTGCGCACAATCTCGACCGCCGCATTGACCACGCCGTGTGCCGCCGCCCCGCCCGCGATTTCCACCACGGCCAGCCGCAACACGTTGACCACCGTCAGCGGCGGCACCCGGCGCAGATGGGGGGATATCACCTGATCCACCCCTTCCATGGCGCGCAACACCGCAAGAGCCAGCCGCATCGCCCGCGCGCGGTCAGGGGCGGCCACACCTGCCAGCAGGTCGTCGCCCCCCGCCAGCATCCGCCCCTCGCCCAGCACCGCGTCCAGCAGTGCCACCGCCGCCGCGCGTGCAGCAATCCCTTCGGCCATGGATCATCCCCATCTTGTCCCGCAACCGCTCCGCCGTATATCAGGGGGGCAGACCCTACAAGGCATGACCCCGATGACCGACGATTCCGCAGCCGACCTGCCCCCCGCCGCCATCCGCGCACTGGCCGAGGCGGATGCCCGCCGCCGCGCGGGCGACAGCAAGGTGCTGCCAACCGAACTCGGCGGGCGCAACGGACCGGAACCCGTCCGCTATGGCGATTGGGAGAAAAAGGGCATTGCGATCGATTTCTGACCGGGTTCAGCGCAGATTGAAGGTCGCCTCATCACCCGCGCCGCGGTCCACCGTAAAGCGCATCTTTTCGCCGTCGTCGACTTCGACCAACTGACAGTTATAGGGGATGACCTCGCCGCTCCAGTCGATCTCGCGGCAAAAGTAGCCGTCTTCCCACACCCATGTGCCCGACATGTCCCATCCCAAGGCAGAGCCGTTGATCTGCCCATCCGGCGTGATCTGGATGGCAATCTGAAACACCCCCAGACGCAATTCGCGCCCTTCCAGCGTGGCCAGAAAATCATCTTTGCTGCTGATTGGTACGAAATCGGCAAGGGCGGGAAAGGCTGTTAGCACGGCACATGCTGTGGCAGCAAAAAGTCGGGTCATGGCAATCCTCATAGATCACAATCGTTATTCTACGCGACAAGGCGCTGACTGGTTCACTTTGTCGCGGCACAAACCGGCGGGAAGGGGCCCGGGCGCGACTCAGATCCCCAGCACATCCATCATGTCATATTGACCCGGTTTTTGCGACTGCCCCCACAAGGCCGCGCGCAGCGCGCCGCGCGCAAAGATCGCGCGGTCAGTGGCCACGTGGCGCAGGATGATGCGTTCACCATCGGCGGCAAAGATCACGTCATGTTCGCCCACGATATCCCCACCGCGGATCGACGAAAACCCGATTGATCCGTGGTCGCGCGCATCACTGATGCCATGCCGCCCGGCCACCACCGCGTCATCCAGGTTCACTCCCCGACCGTCCGCCGCCGCCTGCCCAAGCATCAATGCGGTGCCCGAGGGCGCGTCTACCTTGGCGCGGTGATGCGCCTCGACAATCTCAACATCCCAGTCGGCATCCAGCGCTTGCGCCACCTTTTGCGTCAACCGCACCAGCAGGTTCACGCCCAAAGACATATTGCCCGCCCGCACGATCACCGCGTGATGCGCGGCCAGCGCGATCTTTGCCAGATGCGCGGGTTCAAGCCCGGTCGTGCCAATCACATGCACCGCGCGCGCCTGTGCGGCCAATGCCGCAAATTCGACCGTTGCCGCAGGGATTGTGAAGTCAATCACGCCTTGGGCATGCGCAAACGCCTCCAGCGTGTCATCCGTGACGATGACACCAAGGGCTGCCCCGCCCATCGCTTCGCCCACGTCGCGCCCCAACCATGCATGGCCAGGCCGTTCAAGACACCCCACCAAACGCGCGCGGCCCGATGACGCAATCATCCGGGCCAACATCTGCCCCATCCGGCCCGATGCGCCTGTCACCACAAGTCCTGGCAAATCTGTCATGACAATCCCCCGCGTTTAATCCCGCTTTAACGGATGCCACTGCGTCGCGAAACCCCGCCGTTGCAGCGCGCATCGAAACCGCATAAAGCACGCGCCATGGCAAAACGCTTTCAAACCCCCGGTGCCCCCGGTCAGCGGCAATTGCGCGTGGGCGAGTTAATCCGCCGCACGCTTTCCGATATGCTGAACCGTGCCGAAATCCACGACGTGGCGCTGAATGCGATGTCGATCACGGTGGGCGAGGTGTCACTGTCAACCGATCTGAAGGTGGCAACCGTCTATGTCATGCCCCTGATGGGCGGGGCCACGGTGGACGAGGCAATTGCGGCGCTTGCGCGCAACAAACACGAATTGCGCCGCCGCCTGTCGTCTGAACTGACGCTGAAATACGCGCCCGACCTGCGGTTTCGCGCGGACGAGACGTATGCGCGGCTGGATGAGACGCGCCGTCTGTTCAGCAGCGATGTGGTGCAACGCGATATCGCCGCAAAGGATGCTGACGAGGATCAAGCGTAGATGCGCGTCCTGCTGTTCGCGCTGTTGATCCCCGGTGCGGCCCATGCCGCCTGTCGTGACATGACCTTTGATGGCGTTGGCTATACCGTTTGCGACGTGCAGGCGGGCGATGATCTGCGCCTGTTCTCGCAAGGCGAAGGTGGCAACCTTGGCAGCTTTGCCGCGGTGAACGCGATGCTGGCCGAGGCGGGCGAGGCACTGACCTTCGCGATGAATGCAGGTATGTATCACCCCGACCGCCGCCCGGTGGGCCTGTATATCGAAGACGGGGTCGAACAGACACCGCTGGTCACAACCGCGGGGCCGGGGAACTTTGGCCTGCTGCCGAACGGCGTGTTCTGCATCGACGAAGATGGCTTTGCCGTGATCGAAAGCAGGCGCTATGCCGCAAACCCGCCTGATTGCCGTTATGCCACGCAATCGGGGCCGATGCTGGTGATTGGTGGCGCGCTGCACCCGCGTTTCCTGCCCGACAGCGATTCGGTGAATGTGCGCAACGGCGTGGGCGTCAGTGCTGATGGGCAGACGGCGATTTTTGCGATGTCGGGGGCCGCGGTGAATTTCGATGCCTTTGCGCGGCTGTTCCGGGATGCGCTGCAAACGCCGAACGCACTGTTCCTTGATGGCTCCATCTCGCGACTTTATGCGCCCAACCTTGACCGCGATGACATCGGCTTTCCGATGGGCCCGATCATCGGCACCGTGACGGTTGCAAACTGATGGCACGCACGAAAAAAGGTAAACCGCTGCATGGCTGGCTGATTGTCGACAAGCCAGCGGGCATCACGTCAACCGCCGTGGTGAACAAGGTGAAATGGGCGCTGGACGCGCAAAAGGCGGGGCATGCAGGCACGCTTGACCCGGACGCGACGGGCGTGCTCGCGGTGGCGTTGGGCGAGGCGACCAAGACCATTCCCTACATCACCGATGCACTGAAATGCTATCATTTCATGGTGCGTCTGGGCACGCAAACCACCACCGACGACGCGGGGGGCGCGGTGCTGGCAACCAGCACGGCGCGCCCGACCGATGACGCAATCGCGCAGGCACTGGCCGCATTTCGTGGCGGTATTCAACAGGTGCCGCCGCAGTTTTCGGCGGTCAAGGTGGACGGCGACCGTGCCTATGATCTTGCCCGCGAGGGGCAGGCGATGGACCTCGCCCCCCGCGATCTGTTTGTGGACAGCCTGATCATGATCGCACGCCCGGATGCGGACCACGTGGAACTGGACATGGTCTGTGGCAAGGGCGGTTATGTGCGGTCTATCGCGCGCGATCTGGGGGCGGCTTTGGGCTGCCTTGGCCATGTGCTGT
>JANNKX010000389.1:0-4307 GCA_031396505.1 Rhodobacterales bacterium | reverse complement strand
GGTCGGTCTGACAGCCCAAGGGTAAGGGCGCGGCGCAAACTGCCTTTCAGCACGGTCAGGTGAGAGCTGATCTGAAACACACTGCGGCGCAGGCTGCCCGGACTTAGATCTTTGATAGAAACATCGTTCAGCCGGATATCGCCCGCCTGCACTGGCTCTATCCCGCTAAGTGCGAAAAACAGGCGCCGGGCATCGGTGCCAGCAGGCAAATCAGCCCTTTCGCCGGGGTGCAGCGATAGGGTGATCGCAACACCATTGCCCGTATCCACATTGCGCAGATCAAGGCCAAGCGCGCCTGATCGCAACCGGGTGGTTTGTGTCACAGGCCCACTCCGTGCGGCTATCGGGCGGGCCAGCGCCGATACAAGTTTGGCGTGTGCTGCGCGAAAGGCACCGGCGCGGTCTGTCACCCCCATCAGGTCACGCAAAGGGCGGGCGGCCAGTGCCAGAACGGCAAGCCCCGCCGCGATGCTGCCGGTCGGCAACTCCAACCGCGCGCCCCACCAGATCAATGCGGCAGCCGCCAGCCCCGACAGCGCATCCGGCAACCCGCGCATCGCCTCGCCCTGCGTTATCCGGGCTTGTGCGGCTTGCATTAACTGCGCTGCACGGCGCCTGATCAGCCGAAGTTCAAGCGAGCGGCGGCCAAGGGCGGCCAGTTCGGGTGCAATCGGCAAACGTTCGGCCATATCGGCGGCCAGCAAAGCGCGCCTTGCGCGGACAGTGCGGTGGGCCCGCATCAACCCGGACGCACTGCCCAGCAACCCGGCCAAAGACAGCACCGCCAGCAACAGCCCGATCAACCCGAACCCCGGGTCAAGTACGAACAGGATGGCCACCATGGCAGGTGCCATCACAGCCCCTTCGACCAGCATGGGCAGGCCCCGCGCGGGCCAGTCTTTCAGGGCCGTCAGATCGCCGACAAAGCGCATGATCAGGTAACCCATGCGCCGCGCAGCCAGATCGGCCGGCGACATCCGACTTGCGTGATCAAACAGCATCACCCGGACGTCGCAGGCATAATCCTGACCCAGCCGTTCCCCGATCCGCCGAAACAGCACCCTTGCCACGGCGATAAACAGCGCAGACCCCACCAGCGCACACAGCGCAGGCGCGGGCAATGTCGCACCCGCATCCATCGCCATGAACAACCAGCGCGTGGCAAAGGCCGCCAATGCCGCGGCCAGTGCCTGAGACAACGCAATCACGATCAGGATCGCAATCAGGCGGCCCCGCCGCCTTGTGGCGATCTTTGGTGGCGTCATGCCGCCACCATTGGCCGCGCTGGCACGCCTACCAGCGTGGCGATACGGTTCGCTTCTGCCGGGTCCAATAGCTGTCCCCGCGTCATGACCTCAACCCCGGTCGCGGCCTGCGCTTCAAGCGTGGCCATGGGCGAGCAGCTGACAATTCCGGTCAGGGCGACGGGGCGCAGGTTGTGCCGGGCAAGTTCGGCCACCCCGCCGGATGCCGCAAGCGCGTCACCACAGGCAAAGACCACACCGGCAAGACCCATGCGAAACGCTGCATCAGCGATCAGCCCGGCAGTTTCGCGTTGGAACAGGCCATCGGCCACCTCCATCACGACCACGTCTGCGCCCGCGACCTCGGCCCACCATAACAGATCGGCGATCCCCGACTTCACGCGGGACAGCGGCTCCAGATATGTTGTGACCATACCAGCGTCGGTAAAATCGGCCACCATATGCGCGCCGGTATCGACATAGTCATTGTAATCACCAAAGGCACCGGTTCCCGTCGCTTTGATCGTGGCCACACGCCAACCCGCGCGGGTCAAACCATGGGACAGCGCCACGGTAGCGGTGGTTTTGCCCGAATTCATCGCCGTGCCAAGGACCGCGATCACCGGCAGCTTAGCCTGCCCTTCCGCCTTTGGGATTGCGTAATCCGCCACATTGATAACCGTACCACCTGCGTCGATGATCCGGCCCAAGGGCTGTACCCGCGTCGGCGGTTTGATCCGCTCATTTCGGCCAATCATCTGGCCAAGGCACCCGCCACCGGCCAGCATGTCGCATTCTTCCGGGTCGATTTTTGCCAGACCTTCGAATTGGTCTGGCGCGTAGCGCGCACCGCAAGGCATGACAATCAGGTCGCCGGGATACATGCTAGACGGACGACCCGAAGGCAACTGGATGCGCTGATGCTGGCCGATCGCAATGATCCGACCCAGAATCAGATCACCGGGGCGTACCGCTGCAAAATCTGCGTTCAGACCTGCGGCCCGGGTCTGGTCAACCCGCCGCGTTGAAAATGACCATTTGGCCGATTGAAACATAGGCAAGACATTGGGGGACATGATGGTTCTCCGAATAAGGGATGTCAGGATAAAACGAGATGGGCCAGATCGGCCTTGGCTGCGCATTGCGCAAAGTCGTGCCCGCAACCGGCAAGATGGGTCAGCGACACATCTGGGGTTATCTGGTGGCGGGCTGCGGCTGCGGCAAAGCGGTCTACGTAAGTGGCGGCCCTTGCCAACCGATGTGGACCTTGCACCGCATCCAGTTCGGGGGCAGTCCGCATGGCCGGGTCACGCTCGGTGTCTTCGGTTCCGACATAGACGCGCAGCGGGATGCGCAGGAACTGTTCAAGCTGTGCCACTTTGGCGGTCCGGAAATTAGGTGCCGCACCGGGTTTGGTTTCGCGCAGACCGGCCGGATAGGCCAGCGTTGTGTCCGGCAGGCAATACCAGCCAGCGGCACCAAGATGCAGCCGCGAGACATGATGGGGGTAAAGCATGGCAAAGCGATGGGCCAGTTGTGCGCCGCCTGAATAGCCGAACAATTCGATCTGCCGGGCGGTGCAGATACCGCTTTCACCCAACACCTGCTTTAGCGCCAGCAGTGATTTGTCGGGCCGGGCGGCCCCGATACGCTGGAATATCTTCCAGTCGCTTTGGTGAAAATGGGGCACGACCAGAATGCGCCCTGCAAGCATGGCAGGCCGCGCAAACGCCTGATAAAGCGCGCCCACATCCCGCGAAATTCCATGCAGCGCGAAAAGCGGCGGCTGGTCGGTCGCGGCCCCTTTTGGCACCATGACGTCCACCGAAAGCTTGCCCTCTGGCGTCTTCAGCATAATCTTTGTGACCGATGGAACAGCGTCGGCTTTTGGTCGAAGTTGGGCTGACGCGCCCAGAAAATCAGCAGCAGTTACCTTGTTCATCCCCGTCGCTCCTTTGATGGTCTGCCAGGCAGTCACAAGAAGAACGGGGCACCTGCGAAGCTATTCCCTTGGGGCTTGCATTTTTTTCGCTTTCCAAACCGGGTGCAAAACGCGGACGGCAAGCTCGGGTGCGCCGCACAGCAACGCAATGCACTTCGGATGGTTGTTTCATGTCTGTGCAGCAGGGTTGAACAACAGGGCAGTGCTGACCGAAAAACCCCGCCTGTCATAGCAAATGACAGCATCACCCGGCCACCATGCCGCAGTCAAAGGCAGCACGAATGTCTACGGATGGGACGCTTCATTGCAGCGTCCGCGTTGACCTGAATGGCGCAGAGGGCCGGGGGCGTGTCAGGCATGAGTTTTGACACTCCCTCGGCTGGGGGTCCCTATCAGAAATCGCGGGACTGCGTCCTTCAACTGTTCCACCGGCGCCTTCAGATCGCGATGAAACCCTTCGCAAACTGGGTCGCCGGGCTTGTGTGGCTGGCTTCGGGTTTGCCGACCTGTGCTATTCGGCCCATCGACTCCATTGCGCAGCGCTCAGGAAGTACCTTGCGTTCAACGACTCCCTAGTCTAAACGAAAACTCGTCAGCGCCGTGCCAAATCGTTACAAGTATTGGTTCTAAGCTGCTGATATTGCGGGCGTTGTGTAATGGTAAGACCTTAGCCTTCCAAGCTAAAAAATGGCGTTCTCACAGCATCCCAAGCCCGCTCATTTTCCGATATTTTCTGAATGATTTTAGTGAGTTGACGTGCTATGGTTGCCCATAGCGTTCCACCCCTGCTCACCCGATTTCCGTGCCAAATCCGTGCCAAATCTCACAGATATCCTCGTCCAGAAACTACCCGGAGGACTGCACTTTGACACCAAAGTGAAGAACTTTGGCATGCGGGTAGGGAAGAGCCGCAAGACGTGGATCGTGGTCAAGGGCGAGAACCGTACCAAGATCACTTTGGGCCACTACCCGGACATAGCGCTGTCTGAAGCCCGCAAGCTGGCGTTAGATGCAATCAGAGCCCCAACATGGTCAAAGCCCCGCATCAGCTTTCCTGATGCACTACAGGCGTTCCTAGCGCTCTCCAAATGGCGTCTGGGCACCGTCACGGTCATGCGGAG
>JANNKX010000386.1:0-3868 GCA_031396505.1 Rhodobacterales bacterium | reverse complement strand
GAGGACGCTACGGGAGATGGGGACTCCCCTATTTATGAGCTCTCCCGAGCCATTGAGCGCATACAAGCGGCTGCGGAAGCGGCCCGGATGAGCCGGTTTGTGCTGACGGCAAGGGCAGAAAACTACCTCTGGGGCAAACCCCATCTCGATGACACCATAAAGCGCCTTCAGGCATTTGCCGAAGCGGGCGCAGATGTGCTGTATGCCCCCGGTCTTCCTGACATTGAAGCGATCCGAGAGGTATGCCGTGCGGTCGACAAGCCAGTGAACGTCGTGATGGGGCTCAACGGTAAAAGCTATACCGTCGCCGAACTGTCCGAGGCCGGGGTTCGTCGCATCAGCGTTGGCGGCTCGTTCGCACGAGCCGCTTTCGGCGCATTGATGCGCGCGGCGCAGGAAGTGAAGTCAACCGGAACCTTTGCATACGCAGAAGATGCGATCCCCGATGCCGTCATGAGCCAACTGATGTCCCAGGACAAGTGCGCCGAACGCCTGTGACCGCTTCGTCCCGCAAAGCGGTCACTGCGCGCGACCCCAACGTTTCACCCCACCCACCCAGACCGCCCTTACCGCCCGGTCATCGCCCATCATGATCGTCGGGAACAGCGCCTGCCATAGATCATCTGCGCGCGCGGCGGCCTGCGCAATTGCGGGCGTGCTGGCGAGATCGATCACTATCACATCCGCCTCTAGCCCCGCAGCCAGATTACCGATCTGGTGATCGGCGCGCAGCGCGCGGGCGGAGCCTTGGGTGGCCAGCCACCACAATTCAGCCGGGTGCAGGGATTGGCCGCGCAGTTGCGCCACCTCATAGGCCGCGGCCATGGTGCGCAGCATCGAAAACGATGATCCGCCGCCGGTATCGGTGGCAAGGCCCACGGGCAGGGTCGCGGTCAGGCCCATGTCGAACAGGCCCGATCCGATAAAGGTGTTGGAGGTAGGGCAATGCACGATGCTGGCCCCGGCTTCGGCCAGCCTTGCCCGTTCGCGCGGTGTCAGATGGATCGCATGGCCGAACACGGCACCGGGGTGCAGCAGGCCCTGCGCCTCATACGTGTCCAGATAATCGCGCGACTGGGGGAACAACGCCTTGACCCACGCAATCTCGTCTGGCTGTTCAGACAGATGCGTCTGCATCAGGCAACCCGGACATTCGCGCCACAAGGCCCCGAGGGCGGCAAGTTGTTCCGGTGTTGATGTCGGCGAAAAGCGCGGCGTGATGACATAAGACAGCCGATCAACCCCGTGCCATTTTTCAAGCAAGGCCTTGCTGTCATCATAGGCCGATTGCGCGGTGTCGCGCAGATTGTCGGGCGCGTTGCGGTCCATGCAGGTTTTGCCCGCGAAGACCCGCATGCCGCGCGCCTGTGCGGCGGTAAAGATCGCATCGACGCTGGCGGGGTGGATTGTGGCATAGGAACAGACGGTTGTGGTGCCGCGCGCCAGCACCAGATCAAGATAGCGTCCGGCAATGATTGCGGCATAGGCGGGGTCGGCAAAGCGCGCCTCTTCGGGGAAAGTATAGGTGTTCAGCCAGTCAATCAGCCGCTTGCCCCAAGACGCGATGATGGCGGTCTGCGGGTAATGCACATGCGCGTCCACAAAGCCTGCCGACAGCAGGCAATCGCCGTAATCGGTGACGCGCGCGCGCGGATGTGCCGCGCGCAACGTGGCCGCGTCGCCACGCGCGACAATGCGGCCGCCGTCCACCAGCACACTTCCGCGCAGCAGGTGGTGCGCGGCATCCAGCCCGTCACGGAACGGATCACCATCAAACCAGATGAGTTGCCCAAGCAGAAGATCAGCCATGCCTGATGTCTAGAGGCTTTTGCGGCAAAGGTAAATTTGCCAATCGCCCTGTTTTCCGCGCGATGACTTGTCTAAGGTCGGGGCTGACAAGGGGGTGACGGATGGCCGAGGACGATACCATCGAAGTCGAAGACGGGCTGGACCCGCGGCGCCTTGCAGGCATTCTGGATGCGGTCGAAGCGGGCGATGCGCCAGCCGTCACCACGTTGATGGAGCCGCTGCACGCGGCCGATATTGCCGACCTACTGGAACAGATCGGTGCCGCCAACCGCAAGGCGCTGATATCGCTGTGGTCGGGTGAGATTGACGGCGAGATTCTGTCCGAAATCTCGGATGCGATCCGGGAGGAGGTGATCGCCCTGCTGCCGCGCAGCGTGTTGGCAGACGCCATGCGCGAGCTGGAAACCGATGATGTGGTCGACATCCTTGAAGACCTTGAGGATGATCAGCAAGAAGCGATCCTTGATGCGCTGGATGATGCGGACCGCGTGGCCGTTGAACAGGCGATGGCCTATCCGGAGTATTCGGCGGGGCGTTTGATGCAACGCGAAGTCGTGGTGGCGCCGGAACATTGGACGGTGGGTGCGGCGATTGATTTTCTGCGCAGTGCGGACCGTCTGCCGGATCAGTTCTATCATGTCATTCTGGTGGACCCGCGCATGACGCCAAAGGGGTATGTGACGCTGGGCCGTATCCTGTCGGCCAAGCGCGCCACGGCGCTGCGCGATCTGGTGGAGGATTCGTTCCGCACCATCACGGCGACGGACCCCGAGGCGGATGTGGCCTATATCTTTAACCAGTATCACCTGATTTCCTGCCCGGTGGTGGATCAGGCGGACCGTCTGGTGGGGGTGATCACGATCGATGACGCGATGAATGTGCTGGACGAGGAACATCAGGAAGACATGCTGCGTCTGGCGGGTGTGGGGGATGAAAGCGCGATCTCGGACCGGGTGCTGGAAACCGCGCGGCAGCGGCTGCCGTGGCTGTTTGTCAACCTGATGACGGCCATCCTTGCCAGCCTGGTGATCGCGCAGTTCGAGGATGCGATTTCGCGTCTTGTGGCGCTGGCGGTTCTGATGCCGCTCGTGGCGTCGATGGGGGGGAATGCGGGGACGCAATCGCTGACTGTGGCGGTGCGTGCGCTGGCGACGCGGGATCTGACGGGGGCGAATATGGGCCGGGTGATCTGGCGGGAAACGGCGGTTGGGTTGCTGAACGGGGTGTTCTTTGCGGCCGTGATGGGGGCGGTCAGCTGGTTCTGGTTCGATGATGCGATGCTGGGCGCTGTGATCGGGGCGGCGATGATCGTCAATCTGCTGGTGGCGGGGATGGCGGGCATTCTGGTGCCGGTATTGATGGACAGGGCGGGGGTTGACCCGGCGTTGGCCTCGGGCACGTTCGTGACGACGGTGACCGATGTGGTGGGGTTTTTCGTGTTTTTGGGCCTCGCCGCGATGGTGCTGCTGTGACGGATGCCAAGGCCGCGGCCCGCACGCAGGCCTATGCCATGCGCAAGGCGGCCTTTGCCGCAGGGCAGGGGCAGGCGGCCGAGATTTTGGCCGATTATCTGGCGCAGTTCCGGGGCCGCACGCTGTCGGGCTATATGCCGATGCGCACGGAAATTGATCCGCTGTCCGCCATGGCCGCGCATCAGGGGGTTGTCGGCGTGCCGGTCATCATGGCACAAGCCACACCGTTGCGGTTCCGCGAATGGTCGCCGGGCTGCACGATGGTCGAAGGCGCGTTCAAGGCGCATATCCCTGTCGGTGGCGCGTGGGTTGAACCCGATGTCCTGATTGTGCCCCTGCTCTCGTTTGATGCGCGGGGCTTTCGCCTTGGCTATGGCGGCGGATTTTATGACCGCACCTTGCAAGCCTTGCGCATAAGGCGCCCGACGATCGCCATCGGTTTTGCGTTTGCCGCGCAAGAGGTCGCAGCCGTACCGACCGATGCCTATGATCAGCGGCTTGATGCGGTGGTCACCGAACAGGGCGTGACCCACTTTCGGCTTCCTCTCTGAACAAATATCCCACGGGGGGTCCGGGGGGTGTGAAAC
>JANNKX010000337.1:0-2098 GCA_031396505.1 Rhodobacterales bacterium | reverse complement strand
TGCGCGATGCAGGGCGACACCGAGGCCGAGGCGGCAAAGCTGGCGGCCAAGATCGCAAAGCTGCGCATTTTCAAGGATGCGGCGGGCAAGATGAACCTGTCGGTCAGGGATGTGGGCGGAGCCGCGTTGATTGTCAGCCAGTTCACGCTGGCCGCCGATCTGCGGGGCAACCGGCCGGGGTTTTCACCCGCGGCGGCACCGGACACGGGCCGCGCGCTGTACGACGCGTTCAGCGGGATGGTTGCAGCGGAGGGGATTGCGGTGGCCAAGGGGATTTTCGGCGCGGATATGGCGGTGGCCTTGGTGAATGACGGGCCGATAACGATCTGGATGGATACGGCGCAAAATTGACGGCTGTCAATTTTTGACTTTCATCATATATTACATACGCTTAGGTTTTCAAAAAAGGGTCATATTAACACTTTCGAAACTTTTTCAGACAGGCCGGGTCCGGCCCTATTTGAACGGATTGGCGTCCAATCCGCCCAGTGCCGTTTCGCATTGGGCCAGCACATCCATCGACGCGCGCGACCCTGCGAGGGTAAAGCTGATGACGGTCTGGCCTTGGGCGTTGCGGACATAGATGGTGCGGCCCTGCGCCACCTCGATCAGGAAATCCACGGCAGCATCACCGTTTTCCAGATCAAATAAAACCGAGTTTCGCGTCAGTTTGGCATTGCTCAGCGTCCATTCGGTGCGGCGGTCGATCTGTACCACAAGGTTGGCGGTGCCGCCGTCAAATTGCCAGTTGGGCGAGAAAAACTGCAACTGGGCAAAGCCGTCGGCATAGGCCCAGATGGCGAAGGTATCGCTGCCCTGGATCACTTCGGCACTGCAGGCGATGACGCCGTCATCAAATCTGGTCAGCGATACGGTCCATGCGCCGCGCGCAAACACGGTTTCAGATTGCTGTGCGGCCACGGGGGTGGCGAGGGCTGCCAGCAAGGCAAGGGGGGCAAGGCGATACATAACATTCTCCGACACTGGTCACCGAAAGTTACACGCGATTCGTGTTACGCGATCAAGTCATTGATGCCATACGATCGTGCGTTTGGTTGCGCGCTGCCCCCCACCCCAGCCTTCCGCCCCAGCGGGGGGAGGGAGGCGTTGGATCACCGATGGTGGGGATGGGCGGCTGGCGGCGGCGCGCTGCGCGCCCATCAACAGGTGGTGGCAACAGAAACAAAGTGCCTCCCCTCCCCAGTTATCGGGAGGGAAAGGGGGTGGGGGCTTTGCGTCAGTCCGCCCATTCCCATGGCCGGGTGTGCTGGCCCAGCAGTTCGGCCACCTTTGCCTCGTCCACGGGACCATTGCGCGTGATGCGGGCGACAAGGCCGCGCTTTTTATCCTCCACCACCTCGGCCACGCGGGCAGGAATGCCTGCGCCCGCAAGTTCGGCATCATAGATCCGGATCGTGGCCATGCGGCGAAGATCGGGCTTGAACACCTTGCCCACCGCAGTTTTCGGCAGTTCAGGCAGGATTTCAATGTGTTTTGGCACAGCGGCGCGTTCGCTGATGCAGGTTTTCGCAAATTCCATCAGGTCGGCCACCGTGGCGGCAGAGCCTTTGACCAGTTCGACATAGGCCGCTGGCACCTCGCCTGCATGGGCATCGGGTTGGCCGATGGCACCGACAAAACCCACGGCGGGATGGCCCATCAGGGCCTCTTCGATCATGGCGGGATCGATGTTGTGACCACCCCGGATAATCAGATCCTTGGCGCGGCCCGTGATGTAGAGGTACCCATCGGCATCAATGCGGCCCAGATCGCCGGTCCGCAGCCATTTTTCGCGGGCATACAGATCGCGGTTCTTGTCGGCCTCGGTGTAGGTCGCGCCTGCAAAGACGCCGGGGTTTGACACGCAGATCTCGCCGACTTCATCGACGCCGCAGTCCTGAAAATCGCCGTTGCGGGCGATGAGGATCTTGACGTCGGTATAGGGGAACACAAGGCCGACCGACCCGATACGCTTTTCACCATCGGGCGGGTTGCAGGACACAAGGCAGGTCGCCTCGGTCAGTCCGTAACCTTCGATGATTTCAAGGCCGGTGGCGGCCATGAAGCGGTTGTAAAGTTCGATGGGCAGGGGGGCGGA
>JANNKX010000329.1:0-2602 GCA_031396505.1 Rhodobacterales bacterium | reverse complement strand
GATCGCCCGCAGCATCGTGCTCGCCGCCGCATTCTGCCCTCGCATCACATCGCCAAACGCCGCCTCGGCGCTGTCATTCCAGTGCCATGTATCATCAAACGCCTCAATCTGGGCAGCACTGTCCGCGCCGGCTGGCCCCTTGAACAACACATTATAACTGGCGTTGGAATTGAACGGCGGGTCCAGATAGATCAGGTCCACCGATGCGTCCTTGATGCTGTCGCGCAGCACGGCCAGATTATCGCTGTAGTACAGATGATTCATCCCCGCCCCCGTAGGGTGCGCATTCATGGCGCACCTCTGCTCTCCCCACCCTGCCCGCCGGATGGTTAACACCACGTTAGCGGGGCCCCGTCCACGCCGCAACCACCTGCGCGGTCCTCCCTGCGGGTGACGGCTCTCACCCCCCAAACGTTAACAACAGATGAACGCACACGGCCAACCCATTGAATTCAAAAAACCCACAAAGCGTCCCACCGTGGGACACACCATAATTTCTGCCCCCTTCCCCCACCCGCCTTCCCCCGCTACGATGCCCCTGCCACAATCAAGGAACCCCCCATGCAGACCATGCTCGGCGTTATCGGCGGATCGGGGGTTTACCAGATTGACGGGCTGGAAGGGGCAAGCTGGGTCACGGTGAAATCCCCCTTCGGTGCGCCCTCAGATGACCTGCTGGTCGGGCGTCTGGCGGGCTTGCCCATCGCCTTCCTGCCCCGCCACGGGCGCGGCCATGTCCATACCCCCTCCACCGTGCCCTACCGCGCCAACATCGACGCGCTCAAACGCCTCGGCGTCACCGATGTGGTCGCGGTGTCTGCCGTGGGGTCCTTGCGCGCCGACTATGCCCCCGGCGATTTCGTCATTGTCGACCAATACATCGACCGCACCTTCGCGCGGGAAAAGTCGTTCTTCGGCCCCGGTTGCGTCGCCCATGTCAGCGTCGCCCACCCCACCTGTCCGCGCCTGTCCGCCGCCTGCGCGGATGCCATAGAGGGTCCGAAAACCCATACGGGGGGCACCTACCTCGCCATGGAAGGCCCGCAGTTTTCCACCCTTGCCGAATCCCGCCTGTACCGGTCATGGGGGGCCGACCTCATCGGGATGACCGGCATGCCCGAAGCGAAACTCGCGCGTGAGGCGGAACTTTGCTATGCCAGCGTTGCCATGGTCACCGATTACGATTGCTGGCACGCAGATCATGGCGCTGTGGATGTGGCACAGGTGATCGCAACCCTGACCGCCAATGCCGGGGCCGCCCGCAGCATGATCACGCGGCTTGCCACGACCCTGCCACCAGAACGCGCGCCCTGCCCGCATGGCTGTGACCGCGCGCTGGACCATGCCATCATGACAGCACATGACAAGCGCGACCCTGACCTGATTTCCAAACTCGACGCGGTCGCTGGCCGTGTTCTGAACGCCTGAGGGCCCCATGAAAAAGACCGTGAAAGACTATATCCGCACCATCGTCGATTTCCCGCACGAAGGCATTCTGTTCCGCGATGTGACAACGCTGTTTGCCGATCCGCGCGGGTTTCGCATGTGCGTGGATCAACTGCTTGCCCCCTATGCCGGCATGCGGATCGACAAGGTTGCAGGGCTGGAGGCGCGCGGCTTCATCCTTGGGGGCGCTGTGGCGCATCAGTTGTCCACAGGGTTCGTGCCGATCCGCAAGAAGGGCAAATTGCCGGGCCGCACGATTGCCCAGGACTACAAGCTGGAATACGGCGAGGCGGTGGTCGAGGTGCATGACGATGCCATGACACCGGGCGAAAAGGTGCTGCTGGTCGATGACCTGCTGGCCACGGGCGGCACCGCCGAGGCAGGTATCCGCCTGATTGAACGGCTGGGGGCCGAGATCGTGGGCTGCGCCTTTGTGGTCGATCTGCCGGATTTGGGTGGGCGCCGGAAACTGGAAGGCATGGGCATGGACGTGCACGCGCTGTGCGCGTTTGAAGGGCTGTAACAGGCAAAATTGACGGCTGTCAATTTCATATATTATTTATTAAATACAATATGTTAAATTTTTTTTAGTGGCCCGTATTAAGACTTTTGAAACATTGCGTGATCGGCTGGCAGAGCCGCTTCTACGGCGATCCTGCCATCGCGGACATGCACGACTGTCGATGCCAGACGTGCCACCTCATCCGCGGAATGGGTCACATAGAGGATAGGTGTCCCGCTATCGCGGACCCGTTCCAGATACGGCATGATCTCGTCCTTGCGGGCGGTATCGAGCGCGGCCAGCGGCTCATCCATCAGCAGCATCCGGGGACGGGCCAGCAGGGCGCGGCCCAAGGCCACGCGCTGCCGTTCGCCACCCGAAAGGGCCGCAGGCCGCCGCGCGAGCAACCCCTCGATACCCAGCATGTCGGCCACCTGCGCCACATCCCCTCGCCCACCCGTGAACCACGCGCCGAAGGCAAGATTCTGGCGCACCGTCAGATGCGGGAACAGGCGCGCGTCCTGAAACACATAACCAAAGCGCCGCTTGTGCGGCGGCACCCAGACGCCGGGGCCGAACATCATTTCCCCCTGAAACCGCACTTCACCTGCATCGGGGCGGGCAAGACCAGTATCATCAACGCGGTCGCGGGCC
>JANNKX010000323.1:0-1806 GCA_031396505.1 Rhodobacterales bacterium | reverse complement strand
GCGGAATTCCGAATCTGCGTAGCGGTTGACCTCTTGGATCACCATGTCCACCGTGATGGGCGTGGTCAGCCCCCGGATCATCGTCAGCTTTTCGTCATAGGGTCTGAACAGGAACAGGTCCGGGTTTTCCATCCATTCGTCGGGCAGTTCAAAGTCCATCGCGCGGACCTTGACGGCGTCGGTGATGTTTTTCACGGCGCGTCCGGTAAAGCGTTCATCGGCGGTCTGGATTGCCTTCAGATAAATCCCGATCTTGGCGATGGTATCGAGGGGGCCGAGGTCGGCGGCGACCTGATCCCAGACTTTAATCAACCCGTCCTCATGCGGTCTGCCATGCCCTTCGAAACTGGCGGCGACGGCCTTTTTGATTTCCTGTGCGGCGAAAAGATCGTGGTCGCCCAAAGGGATGGCATGGTTCTTGCCCAGCAGCAGCGACAGGATATCAATGTAATCCTCGCGGCTTTGCGGGCCGTCCACCAGAAACCGCGCGCCTGCGCGTTGGCGCAGGGCATCATCGACGTTTTCGGGGTAGTTCGAAAACATGCCAAACGTGCAATTGCCGCGCACGACCGTATTGGCCCCGGCAAAGGCCCCCATGAACACCGCCGTCACCTCTTGCTGGCCCGCACTTGACTGACGGTCACCGCGTTTGCCTGCGACCTGATCAATGTCGTCGATGGTGCCGAAGGAAATCACGCCGGGGTCGATGATGTTGTCGATAAAGGCTTTCGCGTTCTGCCCCGATTTGCCCTGATAGCTGTCGATCTGGTCAATCGAAAAGTTCTGATAGCGAAAGGGGTAGCCTGCGACCTTGCAATAGCCGTCGATCAGGCCTGCCATCATCTGAATGAGGGTGGTCTTGCCCGTGCCGGGTTTGCCATCGCCCATGAAGGTAAAAATGAAACCGCCAAGTTCGGCAAAGGGGTTCAGCTTGCGGTCGAAATCATAGGCCATCAGCATTTTCGACAGGCGCAGGGCCTGATATTTGGCGATGTGGTTGCCGACGACTTCGGAGGGTTTCTTGAACTGCATGGTGAGCGCGCCACCCTTGGCGGCCTTGGCGGGTTTGAAGCCGGAAATGGTCAGACCGTCCGCCTCCACCTTCCAACTGGACCCGATATAGGCGTCAAGGCGGGGGGCGGTCTGGGCGCGTAAGCTCACCTTTTCCATCAGCATTTCGCAGAAGGCGGCAATGGTGGCGACCAAGTGCGCCTCATCGGTGGCACGCGCGCCGATGTCCTGATCCAGTTCCCACAGCGCACCCTGCAGGGCGAGGGGGGCGTTATCCGTCAGCACCTCATCGACCGTGCCGACATCGACGGTGGTGGACCCCAGATGCGGGGCGAGAAGGAAGGCGGTGGCGTTGGCGAAGGTGTAGAGAGTGAGAAGGGCTTCGGCGGTGAGGAGTTCGGTGAATTCGGCCTTTTTGCCTTCAGGCAGGCGGCCTTCGAGGTTGGCCTTTTTCAACTCGCCCAAGGGGGATTGCGCGGCGAAGGTTTCGCCGATGGCAAGGGCGATGGCGACACCGCGGCGCAGGGCATGCAGGGCGGAGGCTTGCAGGGGTGAGAGCAGACCTTCGGCCATGGTTTCCACGCGGTCGATGACGCGCACACCGCCGGGGCGGGCGGTGGAGCGGGCGGCAAGGCCGGGAATGGTGGAGCGCAGGCGGGGGCGGGTGCCGATACCGGGGGAGCGTTCGGGGGCAGCGGCTTCCTGAGCCTTACCAAGACGTGGGGCGTGGTCAAAGCCGGTCAGCAGGCCGAGGGCCGCGTCGTAATGGGCGCGGATGGTATCCTCGCGCAGTTC
>JANNKX010000314.1:0-3561 GCA_031396505.1 Rhodobacterales bacterium | reverse complement strand
GACGCAGGAAGCGCATTTTCAGCGCGGCGAGGCGCTGATGCAACTCGGTGAAACATCGAACGCCGCACGGGCCTATCTGGAGGCGTTTTCGGGCGCACCGGACGGGGCGCTGGCGGGCGAGGCGTTGTTGAAACTGGGGCAGGGGTTGGGGGCCTTGGGCCAGCAACAGGACGCCTGCGTGACGCTGGCGGAAGTGGGCGTGCGGTTTCCGGGCAGCATTGATGCGACGAACGCACAGGTGTCGATGCAGGGGCTGGGGTGTCCGTAAAAACTGGATGGCCGCTGGATCAGGGCAAGGATGCCGATCTGCTGCTGGCGGCAAGGGATGCGTTTGGGCCGGATGGTTCAAAACGGGTTGGTGTGGCGGTGTCGGGCGGTGGGGATTCCATCGCCCTTTTGCATTTGCTGCACCGGGCGGCCCCACATGCGGGCTGGGACGTGCGCGCGGTGACGGTGGACCACGGGTTGCGCGATGGATCGGCAGATGAGGCGCGGGGCGTCGCGGAATACTGCGCAAGTCTGGGTGTGCCGCACACGACACTGACGTGGGATCACTGCGCGATTGCAGGCAATGTGATGGATGCGGCGCGCAAGGCGCGGATGCGCCTGATGGGGGATTGGGCGCGGGTGCAGGGGATTGCGCAGGTGGCGTTAGGGCACACGGCGGACGATCAGGCCGAGACGTTTCTGATGGGGCTGGCGCGCGCGTCGGGCCTTGATGGGCTGGCGGGGATGCGCGGCGTTTGGCGCGACGACGGGGTGCAGTGGGTGCGTCCGTTGTTAAGCCACAGCAGGGCGGAATTACGCAGTTATCTGCGGCGTCAGGGAATCGGCTGGGTGGATGACCCGACCAATCATGATGCGGCCTATACGCGGATCAAGGCACGCAAGGCGCTGGCGGTGCTGGCGCCGTTAGGGATCACGGTTGAAAGTCTGACGGCGACGATGGGCCATTTATCGGCGGCGCAGCATGCGCTGCGGGAAACGCTGCACGCGGCGGTCAAGGCGGATGTGACAGACAGCACAGGGGTGGTGCAGGTCAGGCGCGCGGCCTTTGACGCGTTGCCGATCGACCTGCAGAGGCGGCTTTTGCAAATGGCCATCGGGTGGCTGTCGGGGGAGGCTTATCCACCACGCAGTGCGAAGCAGGCGACATTGCTGTCTGCGATGCGCGAAGGGCGTGATGCGACGTTGAACGGTTGCCGCTTTCGCGTTGCAGATGGCGTCATCCGCATGCTGCGCGAACCCAAGGCGGTGGCGGGGGTTGCGACGCTGACCACTGCCGCGTGGGATCATCGCTGGCATCTTGACGGCCCGCATGCGGATGGACTGACGATCCGGGCCTTGGGTGATGGGTTGCGCCTTGTCCCCGATTGGCGCGGGACGGGTCTGCCGCGCGATGCGTTGGTGGTGACGCCAGCCATTTGGCGGGGTGATGCGCTGATTGCCGCGCCGGTGGCGGGCTTTGCGCAAGGGTGGACTGCGACACGGCGACCGGGCTTTGCCTCATTTCTGTTATCGCATTGAACCGGGCGCCAATCTGTCTATCTTAGCTGCAAGACTGCAGCCGGTTCTGGCTTGCGGATCATTTGGGAGTCTCTTCGTGGGCAATGCACGAAATATCGCATTCTGGGTCGTTCTCTTTGTTCTGGTCCTTGCACTGTTCAATCTGTTCGGTGGCGGGCAGACGACAACGGCGTCGCAGGGTGTGTCCTATTCGGATTTCATCCAGCAGGTTGACGATGGCAAGGTCGCCTCGGTCAGCATTGATGGCGAAAAGATCACGGTCATCGGCAAGGACGGCACGCGCTATGCGACGATCCAGCCGGACGGGCAGGAAGTGAACACTGCACTTGTTGACCGTCTGATCGCGCAGGGCGTGGAGGTTGAGGCAAAGTCGCAGCAACAATCGGGCTTTTTGTCCTTTGCATCGGTGTGGTTGCCGTTTCTTGTGCTGATCGGGATCTGGATTTTCTTCATGAACCGGATGCAGGGCGGCGGCAAAGGCGGGGCGATGGGCTTTGGCAAAAGCCGTGCTAAACTGCTGACGGAAAAGCAGGGGCGCGTCACGTTTGACGATGTGGCAGGTATCGACGAGGCCAAGGAAGAGCTGGAGGAAATTGTGGAATTCCTGCGCAACCCGCAGAAATTCAGCCGCCTTGGCGGCAAGATCCCGAAAGGCGCGTTGCTGGTCGGCCCGCCCGGTACTGGTAAGACGCTGCTGGCGCGGGCGATTGCGGGCGAGGCGGGGGTGCCGTTCTTCACCATCAGTGGGTCGGATTTCGTGGAAATGTTCGTGGGCGTGGGCGCAAGCCGCGTGCGCGACATGTTTGAGCAGGCGAAAAAGAACGCGCCCTGCATCGTGTTCATCGACGAGATTGACGCGGTGGGCCGGGCGCGTGGCGTGGGCATGGGCGGCGGCAATGACGAACGCGAACAGACTTTGAACCAGTTGCTGGTGGAAATGGACGGGTTCGAGGCAAATGAAGGTGTGATCATCGTGGCGGCGACCAACCGCAAGGACGTGCTGGACCCGGCCCTGCTGCGACCGGGGCGGTTTGACCGCCAGATCACGGTGCCAAACCCGGATATCAAAGGGCGCGAAAAGATTTTGGGTGTGCATGCGCGAAAAGTGCCGCTTGGCCCCGATGTCGATTTGCGCACCATTGCGCGCGGCAGCCCCGGCTTTTCGGGGGCGGACCTGATGAACCTTGTGAACGAGGCGGCCCTGATGGCTGCGCGTTTCGGACGGCGGTTCGTCACGATGAGCGATTTTGAAAACGCCAAGGACAAGGTGATGATGGGCGCAGAGCGCCGGTCGATGGTTCTGACGGCGGATCAGAAGGAAAAGACGGCGTATCACGAAGCGGGCCACGCGATTGTGGGGATCAACCTGCCAAAGTGCGACCCGGTCTACAAGGCGACGATCATCCCGCGCGGCGGTGCGTTGGGGATGGTGGTCAGCCTGCCGGAAATGGACCGTCTGAACATGCACAAGGACGAGGCCAAGCAGAAGATCGCGATGACAATGGCGGGCAAGGCGGCCGAGATCATCAAGTACGGCGAAGAGGGGGTATCCTCGGGGCCGTCGGGCGACATTCAGCAGGCAAGTGCGCTGGCGCGGGCGATGGTAATGCGGTGGGGCATGTCGGATGCGGTTGGCAACATCGACTATTCCGAGGCGCATGAAGGTTACACCGGGGGCACGGCGGGATTCTCGGTTTCGGCAGAGACGAAATCGCTGATTGAATCGGAAGTGAAGCGATTGATTGACGAAGGCTATGACACAGCGCGCAGCATTCTTTTGAACAAGCCGGAAGAGTTTGAGCGCATGGCCAAGGGCCTGCTGGAATATGAAACGCTGACGGGCGAGGAAATCCAGAAGGTGGTGCGCGGCGAGGTGTTGGGTGGCAGCGATGATGCCCCCCCACCCCCCAGCAGCGGCGGCACGGCTAGCCTTGCGGCAATCCCCAAAACGCGCAAACCGCGCGCGCCGAAGGGTGACGCGGAACCAACCCCGGCGGCATAATGCCGTCATAACGCCAACGCGGATGATGAAAG
>JANNKX010000312.1:0-12019 GCA_031396505.1 Rhodobacterales bacterium | reverse complement strand
GCCTCGGCCATGCGGCCTGCGGCGGCGATCACCTCAGGTGCCACGCAGCCCTGATAGGCAATCACCACATCGGCATTCGGCCCCGGCGGGCGCAACCAATAGGCGCCGTCGATCACGCCTTGCGCGAAACCGGGATCGTCGCGGCGCAGGACCTGTTCCATGGGCCGGGTGGACAGGCGCAGATAAACCGACCCGCCGGTTTCATCGCGCAGCCATGTGCGTTCGTTCGGATCACCCTCGCCATCCCGTTGCAGATAGCCAAAGGCCCAGTCCATGATGAGGGATAACTCATCCAGATAGGCGGGTTCGAACGCGGCGAGCCCGTCTTGTGCCATGCCGATCAGGGGCGTGCTGATCGACTGATGCGCACCGCCTTCGGGGGCAAGCGTGATGCCGGAGGGCGTGCCGACCAGCAGGAAACGCGCATCCTGATAGCAGGCGTAGTTCAGGGCATCCAATCCGCGCACGACAAAGGGATCATAAACCGTGCCCACGGGGATCAGGCGTTGGCCGAACAGGCTGTGTGACAGGCCTGCGGCCCCCAGCATCAGCATCAGGTTCATCTCGGCGATGCCCAGTTCGATATGCTGGCCTTGCGGGCCAAAGGCCCATTTCTGCGCGGATGCCACGCGTTCATCGCGAAAGGTGTCGGCGCGGGCATTGCGGGCAAACAGGCCGCGCCGGTTGACCCAGCCGCCAAGGTTTGTGGAGACGGTGACATCAGGCGAGGTTGTGATGATGCGGTCGGCCAAGGGGCCGCCTTGGCGTGCGAGATCATCCATGATCTTGCCGAAACCGGCTTGGGTGGACAGGATTTTGTCGGTCAGTTTGACAGGGCCGGGAGAGGCGATTGCGGGGGCGGTGAATCTGCGGCGACCTTTCGCGAAGAACGGCACGGCGTTCAGGAAGGCCTGCATCGCGGCGGGATCGGCAACGGTTGCCATCGGTGCCCATTCCTGCCCTTGTGGCACGCCCATGCGGGTGCGGAACGTATCGAACTGGGCGGGCGTCATCAGGCCTGCGTGGTTGTCCTTGTGGCCCGCAAGGGGCGTGCCCCAGCCTTTGATCGTGTAGGCCAGAAACACGGTGGGGGTATCATCGGTGACGGCGTCCATCTGGGCGCAGAGGGTTTCGATACAATGTCCGCCAAGGTTTTCCATCAGGGTGGCAAGGTCGGCATCCGATCTGCGGTCAAGCAACGCCGTCACATCGCCCTGATCGCCGATGTCGTCGGACAGGCGTTTGCGCCATGCCGCGCCACCCTGAAACGTCAGTGCGGCATAAAGCGCATTGGGGCAACGGTCGATCCAGTTTTGCAGGGTGGCACCACCCGGCTCAGTAAAGGCCGCACGCTGCAAGGCACCGTATTTCAGGCGCAGGACGCGCCAGCCGAAGGCCCCGAAGATCGCTTCGATCCGGCTCCACAGCCCTTCGTGCACCACGCCGTCCAGGCTTTGGCGGTTATAGTCGATGACCCACCAGACATTGCGCAGATCGTGTTTCCAGCCCTCTTGCAGGGCCTCATAGATATTGCCTTCGTCAAGTTCCGCGTCACCAATCAGGGCGATCATCCGGCCCATCGGCGCGTCCCAGCCATGGCCCTGAATGTAATCCTGCACGAGGCTGGCAAAAATCGGGATTGCGGCCCCAAGGCCGACGGAACCGGTGGAAAAATCGACATCGTCGATATCCTTGGTGCGCGAGGGATAGCTTTGCGCGCCGCCTAGCCCCCGAAAGTTTTCCAGCTTTTCGCGGGTCTGATTGCCCATCAGATACTGGATGGCGTGGTAGACGGGGCTGGCATGGGGTTTGACGGCCACGCGGTCTTCGGGGCGCAGGACGTGGAAGTAAAGGGCCGTCAGGATCGAGACGAGGGATGCGGAACTGGCCTGATGG
This sequence comes from Rhodobacterales bacterium, assembly GCA_031396505.1. GTDB lineage: Bacteria > Pseudomonadota > Alphaproteobacteria > Rhodobacterales > Rhodobacteraceae > JAAFHS01. The sequence continues at coordinate 10,123 of JANNKX010000312.1, read as the reverse complement.
CCGCCGACCTTGACATCCGCATCGGTCTTGTCGCGCAAATGGTTGGCGTTGTGGATGGTCCAGCAGGCGAGCCACAAGAGGCGTTGTTCAAGGATTTTCAGGGGGACAAGGTCGGTCATGCTACGCTCCGCTTTTGGCGGAGTTTAGAGCGGTTTGCAGCCAATATGAAACAGATTGGTTGCAAACCAGGACAGGAGACCGGTGTCTATGTTGCGGTTTGCGTTTGATCCGGTGAACCAGATCAAACGCAAACCGCTTTAGCGCAGGGCGGGGGCGAAAAACATCGGATAAGTTGCGTGGTCCGGCGGGCGGGAACGTTGCGGAATCCTCTGCCCGAAGCGGGCAGAGGATAGGTCTTTTGGAGCAGCGGACCGGGCGAGGGCCCGGCTCCGCTGTGGCGTGCCTCCGGCGGGGATGTTTTCGCAGAGAGGAAAATGTCAGACGAGAATGTCAGGGGATCAGGATCATGGAACCGGTGGTGGTGCGTGATTGCAGGGCGGTATGGGCGCGTGCGGCGTCATGCAAGGGCAGGCGTTGTCCGATGTGGATGTTGACCTTGCCCGTACGGATGACATCGAACAGGTCGGCAGATGCCCGGGCGAGCCAGCCGGGCCGGGCGGTGTGGTGGAACAGGGTGGGGCGGGTGAGGCGGAGCGAGGCGGGGGCAAGATGAGAGATGCGGACATCATCGGGCGGGCCGGAGGATTGGCCGAAGCTGACAAGGGTGCCAAACTGCGCAAGGCAGGCAATGGAGCCGATGATGGTGTCGCGCCCGACGCTGTCGTAGACGACAGCAACGCCCTTGCCATCGGTCAGGGCGCGGACCTGCGGGGCAAAGTCGCCCGCGCGGTAATCGATGACATGGGCGTAGCCGTTTGCCTGTGCGATGGCGACTTTGGCGGGTCCGCCCGCAGTGCCGATGGCACGGATGCATTTGGCGGCGAGCCATTGGCCGATGATCAGACCGACGCCACCGGCGGCTGCATGCACCAGCACGGTATCGCCGGGCTGCACGGGGTAGGAATGGTGGATCAGGTACTGCGCGGTCAGACCTTTGAGCATGACAGCTGCGGCAACGTCATCGTGAATATCACCCGGCAGGGGCACGGTCTGATCCGCCGGGATCACGCGGTGGGTGGCATAGGCGCCGTTGGGGCGGGTATAGGCGACGCGCTGGCCGGGGGTCAGATCGGTGACGCCGGCACCAATCCTTTCGATCACGCCCGCACCTTCGCTACCGGTGATCAGGTTGGCAGGCTGTGGCCACGGATAGCTGCCTTGGCGGAAGTAGACGTCGATGAAATTGACGCCGATCGCGGTATGGCGGATCAGGATTTCGCCGGGGCCGGGGGTGGGAATGTCGATTTCGGTGCGGGTCAGCACATCGGCGGGGCCGGGGGCGGGGGCGATCATGGCATAGGGCATCAGCCGCGTCCCTTCCATGGCACCATTACGCGTTCGGCCATGCGCATCAGGATGTCGATGCTGTAGCCGATCACGCCGATCAGGATGATGCCCATCACGACGATATCGGTGGCCTGAAACTTGGATGCGGCAATGATCATCATGCCTGCGCCCTTTTCGGCGGCGACGAGTTCGGCGGCAACAACGGTGCCCCAGCACACGCCCATGGCGACCCGCGCGCCGGTAAAGATATCGGGCAGCGAGTTGGGGATGATGACATGGCGCAGGATTTGCCATTTCGATGCACCGAGCGAATAGGCGGCATGAATCTTTGACAGGCGCACGCCCGATACGCCCGACCGCGCGGCGATAACCATGATCCAGAGTGCGGCCAGAAACAGCAGGGTGATCTTGCCGGTCTCGAAGATACCAAACCAGATGATGACCAGCGGGATCAGGGCCAATGGCGGCACGGGGCGCATGAATTCGACAATCGGGTCGAACCAGCCCCTGAACCAGCCCGACAGGCCCATGGCATAGCCCAACGGGATGCCGACCAGCGCGCCCAAGGCAAAGCCCAGCAGCACGCGCATCAGGGACGCGCCAAGATGTTCCCACAGCGAAAAGTTGCGATAGCCGTTCTGCGCAATTTCCACCAGACGGGCCACCACGGCCTCGGGTGCCGGTAGCCAGATCGGCTCCATCTGCCAGCCCTTGTCGGGCGTGAAATTCAGCGAGCCTTTTGAGGTCAGCACGACCGTGCCGTTTGCAACCTCGACGCGCTCATCGGGCACAATCGGCACGCTGTTGATTTCGGTGACGCGAACCCCTTCGCCATCATTTTCGGCGGGTTTTAACAGCACCGAACGCCATGCGGGCACCGTCGCGGAATCGTTCAGCGCAATGCCATCGGTGGCACCGGGGTCTGGCAGCGGCGGTTTTTCGGTCTGCTGATGCACCAGAATCGTGATGAAACCGGTATCGGTGGCACCGGACGGGGCAAGCGCGGTGTATTCAAACACAGTCTGGCCGATGAACGGCCCCGGCACATGCAGCGGTGTCAGTTTCGATCCGGTAAAGGCACCCCAGATCAGAAAGATCGCAAGGATCGACAGCACAGACGCGGCGCGGTCGGGGCGCACGGCACTTTCGTCGCCAAAGGTGACGGTTTTCAGCGCGTTGAAATCAGATCGCTGCCTGCGGATTTTATGGGTGACGGCCCATGCGAGGATAAAAATGCCGATGTAAAGCACAACCAGCATCATGCGGCACCGGCCTGTCCGGTGGGTGCGCGGCCCATGATTTCTTCCTCCATCCCCCAGATCATCGTGAGGATTTCTTCGCGCACATCGGCGAAACCGTTGCTGCGTTTGACGGCGCGCAGATCGGCCCCCACGCCACGTTCGGCAAAGGGCAGGGCGTATTCCTTGAAGATGCGACCCGGTCGCGGGGCCATCACGATCAGGCGTTCGCCCAAAAGCAGCGCCTCTTCGACCGAATGGGTAATCAGGATCACCGTCTTGCCGGTTTCCTTCCACAGCTTCAGCACAAGGCCCTGCATCTTTTCCCGCGTCAGCGCGTCCAGTGCGCCCAACGGTTCATCCATCAGGATAACATCGGGATCATTGGCCAGACAGCGCGCCAGCGCCACGCGTTGCTGCATGCCGCCCGACAGTTCGTAAACCGCCTTGTCGCCGAAATCCTGCAGGCCGACGGTTTGCAGCAGATGATCGGTGATCTTGTCGCGGTCCGCCTTGCCCATGCCCTTCATGCGCGGGCCGAAATCGATATTGTGGCGCACGTTCATCCATTCAAACAGCGCGCCTTGCTGAAACACCATGCCGCGTTCGGGATCGGGACCGGTCACGGGGTGGCCGTTCAGGGTGACCTTGCCGGAGGTGGGGGCCAGAAAACCTGCGAGGATGTTCAGAAGCGTGGTCTTGCCGCAGCCTGACGGGCCAAGTACAGACACCAACTCGCCCTTGCCGATCGTCAGGTTGATGTCTTGCAGCGCCTGCACCGTTTTGCCGTTCGGCACGTCAAAGCGCATGGACAGGGCGTCGATCACAAGGCCGGTCATCGGGTTCCGATCATGGGAGTTCGCAAAAAGGCGGGCGGCCCGGCGACAGGCCGCCCCAAGGCAATCAAAGGCCGCTTGCCGCCGCCAATGGGCCGATGTTGACCTGTGGTGCATAGTCGGGCAGGGCGGCGGGGATTGATCCTGCCGTCACAAACACCTCGGCGACGCCCTTCATGAACTCTTGTGCGCCGCCGCCCAGCCATTTCGCACCCATCTGATCCTCGACCGAGGGGAAAATGAAGGTGGCCATGGTTTCGGCCGTCGCGGCCTCGTCCATCCCTGCGTCCTGTGCGATGACGGGCAGCATTTCGGCCTGGGCCGACCCTTCGTTCCAGGCCGCATTGGCGTCAGCCGTTACTTTCAGGAATTGTGCCACCAGATCGGGGTTTTCGGCCACAAAGGATGCCGAGGCTGAGGTAACGTCGAACACGAGGATACCAAGCTCTTCTTTCTCGGCCCCCGTCAGCAGCACGTTGCCTGCCTCTTTCATCCGGCGCAGCGCCCCGCCCCAGCCGCAGGCCATGTCAACCGCGCCCTGCTGGATCGCGGCGGCACCGTCCGGCGGGGCCATGTCCACAATCTCAAGGCTGGCCAGATCAACGCCAAAATGGGTCATCTGGCGCAGGAAACCGTAATGCGCGGCGGTGCCCAGCGGCACAGCCACCTTTTTGCCTGCCAGTTCGGCGGCATTGTCCTTGGTGATTTCCAGATCGGTGCGCACGACGCAGTTGTCATTGTCGGCATAGCTGACGGCGACATCGATGGTCTGGATGTCCTGCCCGGCCGAGGTGGCGACCACGAAGGGCGGCACACCCTGGCTGACCGAGATCTGCACATCACCGGAGGCCATGGCCGCACTCATCGCGGTGCCGGTATCAAAGGCGCGCCAGTTGACCTTGACGCCCATCGCTTCGTCATAGGTGCCGTTCACTTTGGCGAACTGAAAGGGCATCGGCCATTCAAGGAAATAGCCGACGGTGATTTCTTCCTGTGCCAGCGCAGGTGAGGCCGACAGCAGGGCAAGGGCGGCAACAGCACCGCGCAGCAGGTTACGGGACGTCATTGGGTTCATCCTCCGGTGTTGGGTCGCGCCGGTATTCCGGCGTCGAGCGGTGTTTTGTCGGGTCGTCGCGGCCAAGTGTGGCGCGATCATCGCAGCGTTGCCAGTCTTTTCGTGCGCCTTGCATTCGGCCAAACGATTCCTTCGCTGGACTTATCACAGCCCGCTTGCTGGCCCTAAGGCGATATGCGACATTCTGGGATTATCAGCGTGACTGCGCAACATCGCCCGCAAACCGGGCAATGCGATGAAACCGAAAGGACACCCCCCCGATGGACGGCATGGCCAATGATATTTCTGCGGTGGTCGAGGCAGACCGCGCGCATGTCTGGCATCACCTGAGCCAGCACAAGCAATATGAAACCGTTGATCCCCGCGTGATTGTCGAGGGCAAGGGGATGCGGGTCTGGGATGCCAAGGGCAAAGAGCATCTGGATGCGGTGTCGGGTGCGGTCTGGACGGTGAATGTGGGCTATGGGCGCGAAAGCATCGCCAATGCGGTGCGCGACCAATTGCTGCGGATGAACTATTTCGCGGGTGCTGCGGGCACGGTGCCGGGCGCGATCTTTGCCAAGCGCCTGATCGAAAAGATGCCGGGCCTGAGCCGGGTGTACTATAACAACTCGGGCTCGGAGGCGAATGAGAAGGTGTATAAGATGGTGCGCCAGATTTCGCACCGCCACCACGCGGGCAAGAAAAACAAGATCCTGTACCGCGAGCGCGATTACCATGGCACGACAATTGCGAACCTTGCAGCGGGCGGGCAGTTTCAGCGCAACATGCAATACGGGCCGTTCCCGGATGGTTTCGTGATGGTGCCCCATTGCCTTGAATACCGCGCGCAGTGGGACGGGGCGGATTACGGGGTGCGGGCCGCGAACGCGATTGAAGAGGTGATCCTGCGCGAAGGGGCCGATACGGTCGGCTGTCTGGTGCTGGAACCGGTGACGGCAGGGGGCGGCGTGATCGTGCCACCGGCAGGATACTGGGAGCGGGTGCAGGAGATTTGCACGCAGTACGACATCCTGCTGCATATCGATGAAGTGGTCTGCGGCGTGGGCCGCACGGGCACCTGGTTTGGTTATCAGCATTACGGGATCAAGCCCGATTTCGTGACGATGGCGAAGGGCGTGGCCTCGGGCTATGCGGCGATTGCCTGCACGGTGACGACGGAAGCCGTGTTCGACATGTTCAAGGATGATCCATCCGATCCGATGAGTTATTTCCGCGATATCAGCACCTTTGGCGGCTGCACGGGTGGCCCGGCGGCGGCAATCGAGAATATGCGCATCATCGAGGATGAAGGGCTGCTGGCCAACACGCTGGCGATGGGCGACCGGCTGATGGGCAACCTGCATGCGCTGATGGACAAGCACCGCGTCATCGGGGATGTGCGCGGCAAGGGGTTGTTCTGCGGGGCGGAACTGGTGGCGGACCGGGGCACGAAGGAGCCTGCGGACGAGAAGAAGGTGCAGGCGGTGGTGGCCGATTGCATGGCGCAGGGCGTGATCATCGGGGCGACGAACCGCAGCGTGCCGGGGTTCAACAACACGCTGTGCCTGTCGCCTGCGCTGATTGCGACGCCGGATGATATCGACCAGATCACGGATGCGATTGATGCGGCACTGGGACGGGTGTTTGGCTGACGGAATGTCCGGAAGTTGACGGCTGTCAATTTTCGGGTTTTCCCTTTAATATCAACGGTCCGTGTCATGTTTTTCGACGTGTTTTAAGACATTGTAAACTTCTTTGGATCACGGTGGGATGGGCACATTGCCCATCCTACCGGACCGGGTGCTTGACCGCGACCCGCGCGGGGTATCTGATAGGGCCAGTGTCCTTGCCCCGTTAGGTCCAGTATGGCGATCCCTGTCGAAAGCTTTTTCCTGCCGCCCGCCGCCAATGGCACCTTGCAACAACGCATCCGGCAACTGGTGGCCGAAGGCATCGTATCGGGGCGGTTTCGGGCGGGTGAACGGCTGCCGTCATCGCGCGGGCTGGCGGATCATCTGGGCATCAGCAGGATCACGGTGACGCTGGCCTACACCGACCTTGTGTCATCGGATTATCTGACATCGCGGGGGCGGTCGGGGTATTTCGTCTCCGATACCGCGCCCGTGCAGCCCGATATGCGGCGTCTGACGGCGCGGCCAGCGCCCACGGTGGATTTCACCGCCCTGACGGCGGCGCGGTTCAGCAAGGCTGACCGTGTGGTCAAACCCGATGACTGGGCGCGCTATGCGTTTCCGTTCATCTACGGGCAGGCGGATGTGACGCTGTTTGACCATCAGAACTGGCGGCAATGCGCGCTGCGCGCATTGGGCAAGCGTGACTTTGAAACGCTGACCAGCGATTACTACGAACGCGATGATCCGTTGCTGATTGAATACATTCTGCGTGGCATCCTGCCGCGCCGGGGGATTGACGCACGCCCGGATGAGGTGCTGCTGACGATGGGGGCGCAGAATGCGCTGTGGCTGTCAGCGCAGGTGTTGCTGCAGCCGGGGCGGCATGCGGTGATGGAAAATCCGGGCTATCCGGCCCTGCGGGCGATGCTGACACAGACCGGCGCGCAGATGACATCGGTGGACGTGGATGAAGGTGGTTTGCCGCCCGAGGCGCTGCCATCCGGTGCAGATGTGGTGTTCACCACCGCCAGCCACCATTGCCCGACGAATGCGACGATGCCGCTGGAACGGCGGATGCGGTTGCTGTCGGCGGCCAAGCGACAGGATTTCATCATCGTCGAGGATGACTATGAATTCGAGATGGGCTTTTTGCGGCCCGTGGCACCGTCGCTGAAATCATTGGACAGCGAGGGGCGGGTGATCCACGTCGGATCGTTTTCCAAATCGCTGTTTCCGGGGTTGCGGCTGGGCTACATCGTGGCGCCTGAAAGTTTCATCCGCGAGGCGCGGGCCTTGCGGGCGCAGGTGCTGCGCCATCCGCCGGGGCATATTCAGCGCACCGTGGCGTATTTCCTGTCGCTCGGTCACTATGATGCGCTGATCAACCGCATGAAGCAGGCGTTCAAGCGGCGGCGTCTGGTGATGGATGAGGCGATCCGCGCGCATGGATTGACGGTGGCAGGGCAGGGCGGGTTTGGCGGATCTTCATTCTGGATGCGCGCGCCAGAGGGCGTGGATACCGAACGGCTGGCCACCGCGTTGCAGGCGGATGGCGTGCTGATCGAGGCGGGACGCGCGTTCTTTGATCCCGCTCGCCCGCGGCATGACCATTACCGCCTTGCCTATTCCAGCATCAGCGCCCCGCGCATTGCCGAAGGGGTGGGGCTGATTGCGCAGGCGATCGGGCGTTGGACCTAACGGGCCGCTGCTTCTGGCCCTACGGCGCGCTTGGGCGGGGCGGGTAAAAGGGGGCAGATCACAGGAGAGCGGCCATGCGCATGACCACGGAAGAAGCCTTTGTAAAGGTGCTGCAGCGGCACGGGATTGAACATGCGTTCGGCATCATCGGATCGGCGTTCATGCCAATTTCGGATTTGTTCCCCAAGGCGGGGATCACGTTCTGGGACTGCGCGCATGAAGGGTCTGGCGGGATGATGGCAGACGGCTATACCCGTGCCACGGGCAAGATCTGCATGATGATCGCGCAGAACGGGCCGGGGATCACGAATTTCGTGACGGCGGTAAAAACGGCGTATTGGAACCACACGCCCTTGTTGCTGGTCACACCGCAGGCGGCGAACAAGACCATCGGGATGGGCGGCTTTCAGGAAGTCGAACAGATGGCGCTGTTTGCCGATATGGTGGCCTATCAGGAAGAAGTGCGCGATCCGTCCCGCGTGGCGGAGGTACTGAACCGTTGCATCCTGAACGCGAAACGGCTGTCGGCCCCGGTGCAGATCAACATGCCGCGCGATTACTGGACGCAGGTGATTGATATCGACCTGCCCGCGGTGGTGGAATTTGAGCGGCCTTCGGGCGGCGCGGAGGCGGTCAAGGCAGCGGCGGACCTGCTGTCGGGGGCGAAATTTCCCGTGATCCTGAATGGCGCAGGCGTGGTGCTGGCGGGGGCTATTCCGGCGAGCATGGCCTTGGCCGAACGGCTGGCGGCACCCGTCTGCGTGGGCTATCAGCACAATGATGCCTTTCCGGGCAGCCATCCGCTGTTTGCGGGGCCGCTGGGGTATAATGGGTCGAAAGCGGCAATGGAATTGATTTCGCGGGCGGATGTGGTATTGTGTTTGGGTACCCGGCTGAATCCGTTTTCAACGCTTCCGGGATACGCGCTGGACTATTGGCCGAAAGCGGCCAGGATCATCCAAGTCGATATCAACCCGGACCGGATCGGGCTGACCAAGAAGGTGACAGTTGGCATTGTCGGCGACGCAAAAAAGGTCGCCGAGGCGGTTTTGGCGCAGCTTGCCCCTACCGCCGGTAACCATGCGCGGGCGGAACGCAAGGCAACCATCGCACAGACGAAATCGGCCTGGGCGCAGGCCCTGACCAGCATGGACCATGAAGAGGATGATCCCGGCACCAGCTGGAACAGCCGGGCAAGGGCGGCAAAACCGGACTGGATGAGCCCACGTATGGCGTGGCGGGCGATTCAAAGCGCGCTGCCGACGGATGCGATCATCTCATCCGATATCGGGAATAACTGTGCGATCGGGAACGCCTATCCGACGTTCGAGGCGGGGCGCAAATATCTGGCGCCGGGGTTGTTCGGGCCCTGCGGTTATGGGCTGCCATCGGTGGTGGGGGCCAAGATCGGTTGCCCGGACGTGCCGGTGGTGGGCTTTTCGGGCGACGGGGCGTTTGGCATCGCGGTGACAGAGCTGACGGCGATCGGGCGGGCGGAATGGCCGGCGATCACGATGGTGGTGTTCCGCAATTATCAGTGGGGCGCGGAAAAGCGCAATTCGACGTTGTGGTATGATGATAATTTCGTGGGCACCGAACTGGATCAGGGCGTGTCTTACGCAGGCATCGCGCGGGCCTGTGGATTGCAGGGCGTGGTGGCGCGCACGATGGAGGAACTGCGGGGGGCGTTGACGCAGGCAATCGCGGATCAGATGGCGGGGAAAACCACGCTGATCGAGGCGATGATCAATCAGGAACTCGGCGAGCCGTTCCGCCGCGACGCCATGAAGAAACCCGTGCAAGTCGCCGGCATCGACCGCGCCGACATGCGCCCGCAGAAGGTGGTTTAGGGGCGCTGGTTGAGACTGATGAGGAAGGAGATCCGTGCACGTGATCGACTTCGGAAACCAGCCTCGGCTACACGACAATTTGTGGTAGCCTTCAGCATTGCCGAGCCAAACGGCACACACAACAAAGAGTGAATGCGATGCCTACCCTATCCCTCGATCGCTATATTGAGATCACGCCCGACACGGCGGGCGGAAAGCCGCGTCTGGCGGGGCGGCGGATTACCGTCGAGGATGTCGCGGTCTGGCATGAGCGGATGGGCAACTCGAGCGACGAGATTGCGGCTGAGTACGACCTGAGCTTGGCCGAAGTTCATGCGGCGTTGGCCTACTACTTCGACAACAAGGTCGAGATGGATGCCATGTTGGCGGCGGGCGACGCTTGGATTGTAAGTGCACGCAGTTC
>JANNKX010000288.1:0-4838 GCA_031396505.1 Rhodobacterales bacterium | reverse complement strand
CCGCCAGCGTCTTGGATTTGGCATAGGCGCTGGTGCCGGGGGCGTCGAGATTGCACCAGTTATTTTCGTCCTGCCGACCATGCACGCCGTCATCGACGATGGCGACGGTGGAGGAGGTCAGGATCACGCGGGTGATGCCTGCGGTCTTTGCGGCCATCAGGACGCGGCGGGTGCCTTCTACCGCCGGGCGGATCAAAATCTGTTCGTCTTTGGGTTGGGCGATGGGAAAGGGAGAGGCGGTATGGATGACGGCCGTGATGCCAGCCATCGCGTCGGACCAGCCTGCGTCACTTTCCAGATCGGCGGTTGCGAAGGTGAGGCGGTCCATTGCCGTAGGATCGGTGAGGTGGGTCTTGAGAGCATTACGCACCTCGTCACCGCGTTTTGCACTGCGGATGGTACCGCGCACGGCATAGCCTGCGTTCAGCAGTTTCAGGGCGATGTGTTTGGCGATGAAGCCGGAGATACCAGTGAGGAGGATGGTGTCGGTCATGGCGCGCCCTTTATCTTGTCACTGGTAACATAGGGGATGGGCCGCGAAAGGAAAAGGGGGGATGAGGCGACCGCAGGGAAAGGTGCCCCCCCTTTCCCCTTGTGGGGAGGGAGGCACCAGCATTCTGCGGTCGTGTGGGTTGTTCGGGACCGGGCCTTAGTCCAGCAGACGCCGCGCGATCACCTGTGCCTGAATTTCGGCGGCGCCTTCGAAGATATTCAGGATACGCGCATCGCAGAGAACGCGGCTGATCTGGTATTCAAGGGCAAAGCCGTTGCCGCCATGTATTTGCAGGGCGTTGTCCGCACAGGACCATGCGGTGCGGGCACCCAGCAGTTTGGCCATGCCTGCCTCAAGATCGCAGCGGTGGCCATGGTCTTTTTGCCATGCGCTGAAATATGTCAGCTGGCGGGTTATCATAATCTCAACCGCCATCATCGCGAGTTTGCCTGCGACGCGGGGGAAGGCAATGATCGGCTTGCCGAACTGCTGGCGGATTTCGGCGTATTGCATGCCCAGTTCGAGGGCGTTTTGCGCCACACCAACGGCGCGGGCGGCGGTCTGGATGCGGGCGGATTCGAACGTTTGCATCAGTTGCTTGAACCCCTGCCCTTCGACACCGCCCAGCAAGTTGTCGCCTTTGACGCGGAAATCGTCGAAGTTGACGGTGTATTCCTTCATCCCGCGATACCCCAGCACCTCGATCTCACCGCCCGACAGGCCGGGATCGACAAAGGGGGTGTCGTCCGTGCCGGGGGTCTTTTCGGCCAGAAACATCGACAGACCGCGATAGTCGGTTGTGCCTTCCACGGTACGGGCCAGCACGGTCATCACATGGGTGCGGGCGGCGTGGGTGATCCACGTCTTGTTGCCATTGACCGTCCAGTCATCGCCGTCGCGGCGGGCACGGGTCCGGAGCGCGCCAAGATCTGAGCCGGTGTTGGGTTCGGTAAAGACCGCCGTTGGCAGAATTTCACCGGACGCGAGTTTCGGCAGCCAATGCGCCTTTTGCGCGTCAGTACCGCCGCACAGGATCAGTTCGGCGGCGATTTCGGTGCGGGTGCCAAGTGAGCCAACGCCGATGTAGCCGCGCGAAAGCTCTTCTGACACCACAACCATGCTGGCTTTGGTGAGGCCAAGGCCACCGAATTCTTCGGGGATGGTCAGGCCGAACACGCCCATTTCGGCCAGACTGTCGATGACGGACATCGGGATAAGTTCGTCCTTCAGGTGCCAGTCATGGGCAAAAGGTGTGACTTCGGTATCTGCAAAGCGGCGGAATTGATCGCGGATCATTTCCAGTTCTTCATCAAGGCCCGTCGCGCCAAAGGTCGCGCGGCCATGGTTATCCTGCATCAGGGCGGCAAGACGCATGCGGGCGGCATCGGTGTTGCCATGGGCCATCAGGGTGGCTGCGGCATCGTTGGGGGTGGCGGTGACCCAGACATCCTGCAGGCGGGCGATTTCGCCCTGCGACATCGGGATGCCGCCGAAAATCTGGCTCAGGTATTCGCCGTAGGCGATCTGCAGCAGCAGGGATTCCATTTCGCCCATCGCGGGCAGGCGGGTGGCCCAAGCCTGCATCTGGCGCAGGGATTCGGTGTAGGTGGCGAGCCAGGCAAGGGTGTGGGCCGCGAATTGGTGGGTTTCGAGGGCTGCAGGGGTGATTTTGCCTGCGACGGTGACGCGGGCGCGGAGGTTTTCGCGGGCGGTTGCGAACAACGTCTCAACCTGCGGCAGGGCGGCGGCGGTCAGAGATTGAAGATCTGCCAGCAAGGGTGTTGCGTTCACGGCTTGTCCATCATGTGCCATCGTGTTCCCCGGATTCTGCATGTGCAAAAGGACCTAGTGCGATTGCAGCGGACGCGCAACAAAAATTCGCAAGGAAAGGTGCCAGCGAATGAAAATGTCGCAGCGAATTCGGGATGCCCCTGCGCATCGGGTCTGGTAATCCTGTCGAATTAGGGGGCGGGAATGGATGCGATGATGGCGGGGCTTTCGCCTGCAGTGTTTATGGCGTGCCTTGCGATCACGGGGTTTGCGGGGTTCGTGAAAGGGTCGGTGGGATTTGCCATGCCGATGATCATGATATCGCTGATGTCGTCGTTTCTGGACCCGCATCAGGCGCTGGCGGCGCTGATCCTGCCGACGCTGGTGACGAATGCGCATCAGGCGTTCCGGCGGGGGATCGGGGCGTTTTGGGCAACAGTGGTGGCGTTCCGGCGGTATCTGGCGGTGACGGTGGTGTTTCTGGTGATTTCGGCGCAGTTCGTGGACGATATTCCGCAGGGAGTGTTTCTGATGGCGCTTGGGCTGCCGATTACCGTCTTTGCGCTGGTGCGGCTGTCGGGGCGCAGCCTTGCATTGCGGCTGGAGCATCGGGGGCGGGCAGAGGTGGTGGCGGCGGTGGTGGGGGGCTTGTATGGCGGGGTGTCGGGGGTCTGGGGGCCGCCCTTGCTGGTATATCTGATGAGCGTGGGGGCGGACAAGGAAACCACAGTACGGGTGCAGGGGGTGGTGTTTCTGGTGGGCGCGGTCGTGCTCGTGGGGGCGCATCTGCAGACGGGGGTTCTGGACGCGGGGACGCTGCCATTTTCGGCGGTGCTGGTGGTGCCTGCGATGATCGGGCTGGGACTGGGGTATATCTTGCAGGACCGCCTTGATCAGGCGCGGTTCGGGTTCTGGACACAGGTCTTGCTGGTGCTGACGGGGCTGAACCTGATGCGGCGCGCATTGGGGATGTGAGCGCACGCAAAAGCCCCAGACCATTCGGTCAAGGGCCTATAGCGAAAGGTGTGGTGCGGGCGTCTTTTTACTTGCAGATACAGGCCGATACCTCCTATCCTTTGAGACATTGATTTCAGACAGACGCGTGCGGGCATATTTTTGCCGCTCATTGATTTCACGAGGGCTCTCACATGGTATTGAAGCAGGCCGGCAGGCTTGGCACACTGCACACGTCTTTGGGTCTGGATGTTCTGGCGCTGTTGCGGTTCAATGGCACGGATCAGATCAACGGGCTGTTCAGCTATCAGATCGCGGCATTGTCGACCCAGCCTGATGTCGATTTTGACGCGCTGGTGGGCACGCATGCGAGCGTCGAGATTGCCACGCGGCATGGCAAGCCTGCGTTTTTCGACGGCGTGGTGACCAATGCGCAATGGGCCGGTGTGGGCGAGAATGGCATCCGGTACAGCCTGACGTTGCGGCCGTGGTTGTGGCTTGCAAGTAACCGGCGCAACCAACGGATTTTCCACGATAAAACGGTTGTGGACATCCTCAAGGAGCTGCTTGCTCCCTATCTGAGCGGCGGGGCCGCGCTGCAAGACAAGCTGACCGAAAGCTACCCAAAGCTGGAATATACCGTGCAATACCGCGAATCCGACATGGATTTTGCGACGCGCCTGATGGAGCGGTTCGGGATCAGTTATCATTTTACCCACGCAAAACAGACGCATACGCTGGTGCTGACGGATGGCATTGATGCCCATGATGCGGTCGCGGGTGGCACGCGCCCCTATTACGGCATCGTCGGGCAGAATGTCGGCGAGGAGGAACATTTCTGGGAATTTCAGCCCGAACGCCGGATCACGACCGGGGCCATGCGACTGATTGATTACAATTTCAAGAAACCGACGCAGGCGATGGAGGTCGACAAGACGGGTGACGCGGCCCATGCGCAGGGCAAGATCGAAAGTTTCGACTATCCCGGCGATTATCTGGATCAGGGTCAGGGCAAGGGCGTTGTCGGCCTGCGCACGCGGCAGGAACGCGGCAATGATGCGCGCGCCCGCGCCGTGGGTGACACGATCAGCCTGGCCTCAGGGCTGAAGGTGACGCTGGGGGGCGACCGGATTCCGGGGGCGACGGGGCAAAGCTTTTTGTGCCTGTCGGCGGTGCATTCCTATGTGTCCGACAGTTACGGGTCGGGCGGCGTGGACAGCGACGATTATTCCTATTCGGGGCGCTATGTGCTGATGCCGGCCGCGGCCCCGCTGGCGCCGGACCGCAAATCGCCGCAACCGGTGGTACAGGGGCCGCAAACGGCGGTGGTGGTGGGCGACGGCGAGATCGACTGCGACGAATTCGGGCGGATTCTGGTGAAATTCCACTGGGATCTGGCCAGCGCGCATTCGATGCGCTGCCGGGTCAGCCAGATGTGGGCGGGCCAGGGCTGGGGCGGCATGGCGATCCCGCGGATCGGGATGGAAGTGGTGGTCGAATTTCTGGAGGGCGATCCGGACAAACCCTTGGTCACGGGCTGCGTCTACAACGGCAAGAACGGCGCGCCCTATGATCTGCCCGCCAACAAGACGCGCACCACCTGGCGGTCCAACACGCATCA
>JANNKX010000231.1:0-2313 GCA_031396505.1 Rhodobacterales bacterium | reverse complement strand
AACCAGACCCCAACAGAAGCGCGCCGGGCGCGTGAGCTATTTGATGGCAACGCGCCCGGCGCGCTTGCCACACCCGAAACGGATGCCGATCAAACCCAAGGACTCTCGTTTTGTACGAGGGACGACCGGGGGGCAGGTCATGGCGTATCCTTCACTTCCCCGGGACGCCAAAGCGTTCCGGGATGCGCCTGCCTGCCCCCGGCAGGCGCATTCGCGCCAGCCAGGCAGGCGCATCCCTCGGGTATTTCTTGCGCAGCCGCTGCATTGGCCTTGCGGCTTGCGCCTTCAGGCCATCGGCACTGGCGTGCTGCCACTGGCAGCCCGCCGGACGTGCCTTCTGTCTCAATCCCATTACCGACATTTCCTTGTCGCGGATCGTGAAGGAAAACGGTCCAGCCTTGGCTAGACAGGCGCACCGATGCCACTGCCCAAGGGACCACCATGGACGACACCGATTACATCATCGTAGGGGCGGGCAGCGCGGGCTGTGTGCTGGCGGAGCGGCTGTCGGCCAGCGGCAAGCACAAGGTGACGGTGCTGGAGGCGGGGGGGACGGATCGGCGGTTTTATGTGGGGCTGCCGTTGGGCTATGGCAAGCTGTTCTACGACCCGGCGGTGAACTGGATGTACAAGACCGAACCCGATCCGGGGTTTGATGGTCAGCGCGATCACTGGCCGCGCGGAAAATTGCTGGGCGGGTCATCATCCATCAACGCGATGGTGTGGATCCGGGGGCACAAGGCGGATTACGATGAATGGGGGGCAAACCCGGGCTGGGGCTGGGATGACGTTTTGCCCGCCTACCGCGCGATCGAGGATAATCAGGCGGGGGGCGATGCGTATCGCGGCACGGGCGGGCCGTTGTTCATTTCGGCCAATGCCAAGGGGTTGCACCCGTTGGTCGAGACGTACCGTGCGGCCTGCGCCGAGGCGGGGCTGGCGTGGAACGCGGATTTCAACGGGGCGCGGCAGGAAGGGGCGGGCATCTATCAGATGACGATCCGGGGCGCGCGGCGCAATTCGGCGGCGCGGGCGTTTCTGCGGCCAGCGATGCGGCGCGCGAACGTGCGGGTGATCACGCGGGCAATGGTGACGCGCGTCATCATCGAGGAAGGCCGGGCGGTGGGGGTGGAATACCTGCAGGGCGGGCAGCGGGTTACGCTGCGCTGCAACGCCGAGGTGATCCTGTCGGGGGGGGCGATCAATTCGCCGCAACTGCTGCAACTGTCGGGGATCGGGCCGGGGGCGTTGCTGCAGCATTACGGCATTCCGGTGCTGCGGGATAATGCGAATGTGGGGGATCATCTGAGCGATCATCAGGGGATCAACTATACCTGGGCGATGAAGGTACCGACGTATAACGATGTGCTGCGGCCATGGTGGGGCAAGCTGCGTGCGGGCATCGAATGGGCATTGCTGGGGCGGGGGCCGCTGGCGAAGTCGATCAACCATGCGGGGGGGTTCTTTCGCACGCGGCCCGATCTGGACCGCCCGAACATGCAATTGTACCTGCAGGCGTTTTCGACGCTGCTGCCAAGGGCGGGGGAGCGGCCTGTGCTGACGCCGGACCCATGGTCGGGGATGAGCATCGGGCTGTCCAATTGCAGGCCAACCAGCCGGGGGCATATCCGGATCGCATCAGCGGATGCGACGGTGCATCCCCTGATCACGGCGAATGCCTATGCGACGAACCATGATGTGGAGGAAATGCTGGCGGCGGTGAAATTCCTGCGGCATATCGCGGCGCAACCGGCGATGGCGGCGGTGATCAAGGAAGAGCTGCGCCCGGGGCCGGGGGTGGTGTCGGATGACGATCTGATCACGGATTTCCGGCGGCGGTCGGGGACGGTGTATCACCCAAGCTGTACGTGTCGGATGGGTTCTGATGCGGGCACATCGGTGGTGGACGCACGGCTGCGGGTGCATGGGGTGGCAGGCTTGCGGGTGATTGATGCGAGCGCGTTCCCGTCGATCATCGCGGGGAACACAAATGCGCCGGCGATGCTGATGGGGTGGAAGGGGGCAGAGATGGTGCTGGGGTGTGGGGGCGGCGATGTGCAGCGGCTGGTTTGAGCCTTTTGCGGTCAACGAAGTGTATGACCAACACAGGGCAGCGGCTGACCGCCGGGTGGGCGCAGCAACATCCGTTCTGCATGCTTTATGGTCCAACTCCTCCCCCAGACGTTCTCGGCCCTGACGGCAGAGAAGCGCCCGCCCGATGGGGGGCGGACAGGCGCTGCCCGGCGGCGCAAGTGCGCCTTGATTCCGGGCGAAGAAAAACAGGCGTCGACGTCGTCTTCGTCCCGCACTGCA
>JANNKX010000218.1:0-16267 GCA_031396505.1 Rhodobacterales bacterium | reverse complement strand
CCACGCCCGGCGAATGTAATCCGCCGTCATCAGATCAAGATGCGCGCCGCCGCCGTTTTTGGCGATTGTAATTTCGTCATCCGAACGCCGCACGAACAGGGCCGGATCATCATAGAAATCGGCAATCACGTCGGCTTCGGTGATCGCCCCGCTTTTCAGGGGTTCCGTCAGATCGCCGATATGATGCACGGTCGTGGCGCGGGCATCGACGAAGATGCGCGCGCGGGCCATTGCAGTATCATCGACCTCACGCATCGCAGGGGTGTAGGCCCCGATCAGATCAAGGTGTTGGCCCGGTTGCAGCCAATCGCCCAGCACAATGGGTGCGGTTGCCATCGTGGCGGTGCAGATGATATCGGCCCCGCGCACCGCCGTTTCCAGATCATCGGCCACCGGCAGGCCCATTTTAACGGCGGTGTCGCGACTGCGGCTCCACACCGTAAATTCCGCCCCCGGAAACGCGCTGCCATAGGCCTGCACCATTGACCGCGCAACAGTGCCCGCGCCCACCAGCAGAATGCGGCGGGCCTCTTTACGCGCCAGCCGTTTGGCCGCCAGCAGACTGTCGCCAGCGGTTTTCCATTTGGTCACAAGGTGAAAGTCCAGCAGGGCGGCAAGTTCGCCTGTCGCATCATCAAACAGGGTCACCGCGCCATTGACGGTCGGCAGGCGCGGGGCGTTGCCGGGATAGATCGTGCCGCATTTCACCAGCAGGCCCAAGCCATCAATCCATGCGGCCCGGTTCAGCAGGGTATCATTGCCCCGGTACAGCAGCATATCCTTAATCTCGGCGCGTGGCAGGCGATGGCCAGCCTCTATCGCGTCCGTCAGGCCAGCCCAGGTCAAATACGCTTCCGCGTCTTTTCCAATGATCGTCGTCATAATCCAGCCTCCTGTTGGGTAAGCAGTCCTTCGTCAATCAGCCGCTGTGCCCAGCCCGCTGGGCCATCAAATTGATGCGTGCGCCAACCGCGCGCGGCAGCGGCGGCAATATTGTCGGCGCGGTCATCGACGAACAGCAGGGCGTCGGGTGGCAAGCCACAATCATCCTCGACCATCTGGTAGATGCGCGGATCCGGTTTGGTCACACCCATGCGCCCCGAAATATAGGCGCGGTCAAATTCGTGCAGGAAATCGTAATGCGTCAGCGCATAGGCAAAGGAATGGATGCCAAAGTTTGACAGCGCAAACACCGGCACGCCCTTTGCCCGCAAGGCGCGCAGCAAGGTGATAGACCATTCGATGCGCGGCGATGCCATGTCGATCCAATGGTCATGCCACCAGCGCAATTCGGTTTCCCATGCCGGGTGGCGCGCGGCCCAGTCATAGATGGTTTCGCGGAACAGGCCGCCTGCGTCGATCAATTCGTTCATCGCGTGGGGATCGGTTTCGACAAACAGGCGTTTGCGGGCATCGGCCCCGATGCGGGCATCATAGAACCGCTCAGGGTTCCATTCGATCAGGACGTTGCCGATATCGTATATGACGGCCTGTGGTTTCATCGCACCCTCGTTTCGCGCCAGAGCGTATAAAGCCCGGCCCCGATGATAAGGGCAATGCCGATCCAGGCGGTCAGATCGGGAAAGGTGCCAAAGACGACGATTCCCCAGAAGATGGCAAAGGGCATGGCGCTGTATTCAAAGGGGGCGATCAGGGCGGCGTCGGACAGGCGGTAAGCCTGTGATATCATCAGACCCCCTGCGGCAACGGAAAGCCCGGTGGCGAGGAAGGCAGGCCAGTCGGCAAGCGGCGGCCAGACCCAGGGGCGGAACAAAAAGGCCAGCGACGGGTCCGACGATCCGGCCAGATGCCCGTCACCTGCCACCAGCCCCATGCAGGAACAAACGATGATAAACCCGATCTGGACGTAAAAGCCTAACGCAAATGCGGTTTCCGTGCCGCGCATGTGGCGCGTCATCATATGGCTGGAGGCGTAGCAAAGGGCGGACAGCACGACCAGAAGGGCAGCCGTCTGCACCGATGCTGCGCCGGGGCGAAGCATGACAACAACACCGATAAAGCCGGCGATGACAGCGGCCCAGCGGTAGGGGCCAACCTTTTCATGCAGGATGAGTACGGACAGGATGGTGACAAACAGCTGGCTGACAAAGCCGATGGCGACGGCATCGGGCAGAGGCAGGGCAGCAAGGCCAAGAAAATACAAAACATTGGACAGCATGACGAAGGCGACGCGCAGCAGATGGCCACGGGGGCGCGCGGTGCGCAATTGGCGAAAGCCGGACCCGCTGATGGCGATGATGCAAAGCAGGAAAGTCATGCCGATAAGGGCACGGATCAGGATGACCTGATGCAGGGCGTACGCGCCGGACAGGAATTTGATGGCAAGGTCGTTCACCGACATCAGGGCAGAGCCCGCGATGGCCAGCGTGATGCCCAGAAGGGCAGGGCGGGTGGCGAAGAAGGCAGTCATTGCGGCATCAAATCAGGGGCGCGCGTGGTGTCTGTTCTGGATGCGACACTAGCGGGCGGCGGCGCGCAGCAGGCGGTCGAGCGTATCAAGGAAACGCGAACGATCGGCGGGGGAAAAGGGTTTGCCACCGCCTTGCCGGAACGGATCGGCGCTGCGCAGGTCGGTCATCAGGTCGCGCGTCGCCAGCACCATGCCGATGTTGGCGGGGGTCAGCTCTTCGCCATTATGTTTCAAGACGCGGGCACCTGCGGCCACGCATTTCGCAGCAAGGGGAATGTCGCCAGTCACGACAACATCGCCGGTGGTGGCGTGATCCGCGATCCACTTGTCGGCCTCATCGGGGCCATCGGGCACGAAAACGCTGTCGACAAGCGGGTTTTGCGAGGGGCGGATGCCGCCGTTGGACACCAGCACCATGCGGGTTTGCAGACGGGTGGCGACGCGTTCGGCCTCGGCCTTCACGGGGCAGGCATCGGCGTCGATATACAGGGTCATGGGCCGACCCATGCGATGACGGCGGTAACGGTGATAATGCTGAACGCGGTGGAGATCAGGATGGCGGTGGACACGCGTTGCGGGGCGACACCGTAATGGGCGGCAAGGATATAGACGTTGCCTGCAACGGGCAGGGCTGCGGCGGCGATCATCACCGATGCGGCGAAGGGGTCGACATCGAAGATCACAAGGGCGGTCAGGGCGACGGCGGCGGGGTGCAGGATAAGTTTGGCAAAGGCGAGCCAAGTGGCGACGCCAAGGCGTTCGGCGCTGCGGCCAGCGAGCGAGGCCCCAATGGCAAACAGCGCGCCGGGGGTGGCGGCGGCACCAAGGGTGGTCAGGTATTCGTTGACGGGTGCGGGCACGGTCAGGCCGCTTGCGCCCCACAGAAGGCCAAGGGTGATCGACACGATCATCGGGTTTTTCAGCAGACCAAGGCCAAGGATGCGGATCACGCCGAACGACAGCGTGCCTTTGCGCCGGGCGGTGATGACAAGGGTGATGATCGACGAGAACACGATCAGATCGATCGCCAGCACCAGCAGGATAGGGCCCGCGGCCGCCTGCCCCAACAACAGCACCAGCATGGGCACGCCCAGGAAACCGACATTGCCGATGACGGCACATTGCGCCTCGACGGCTGCCTCTTCAATCGTGGTGCCGCGCAGGCGGGCGATGGTGAAGGCAAGGGCGTAAATCGACAGTGATGCCGTCAGGTAGGCGGCAACAAAGGTCCAGTTGAAGATCGCGCCAAGCGACAAGTTGGCGGCAAACCCGAACAGCATGGCGGAAAGGGCGAAATAGAACACGAATTTGGTCAGGGCGGCCGTGCCTTCGGGCGAAAAGAACCGGGTGCGGCCGGCAAGATAGCCAGTGGCGATCAGGGCAAAGAACGGCAATGTCTTGAACAGAATGGACAGCATGCGCTGGTTGTGCGGGAATTTGGCGGGGCGGGAAAGGGGGAATGTGGTCACGCCGTCCGCAAGCCAGCCGTTTGCCCCCGCAGATCGCATGGCCGGGGTGAATAAACGCCAGTGCAGATCAGTTGTGCATGCCCGCGTGGCGTGCCTGATCAGTCTGGAAGAAAGGATAGATGCAAGATACCTCGGCAAGATAGGCTGTGGGCGCGTTCCACCGCCGGGCCGCACAGCACGCCATGGGTGGTATCGCTGTGCGCCCCCACCGCCGCGTTTTCCAACAGCACTTTGGCGGCCTTGCACAGGGTGCCCGCCGTATTACAGATGTCATCGACAATGATGCAGGTCTTGCCCATCACATTGCCGATCACCGTCATCTCGGCCAGTTCGCGCGCGCCACGCCACCCGCGTCCCGTTGGGGATGGGTTCGGGTCAGACAGCGGTGCGACCGGCGGTGGGGAAGGTACGTTCGGGGCGATAGGTGCGGAAGCTGGAAAGATCCTGCGCGTTACATTCGGTCTGCCAGCGGCTGCCGGGGACGACAGCCGTCACGACCGGAAAACGCGTGGCGAAGGCGTCTGTCGCCGCGCAGTTTTCCATCGCGATGGTCACAAGGCCCGCGACTGTTCCGCCCTGCCGTTCGACCAGTTGGATCGCGGCCTCCATCGTGCCGCCGGTCTGAATCCACTGGTCGGCCAACAGAACGCGGGTACCACGGGCGAAGGCAGGCTGGCGCATTTCCATATCCTGGGTCTTGCCCGAATAGTTGGTAAAGCTGACGCGGTCGGTATCGACGCAAAGCTTGCCCGCCTTGCGCACCGGCAGGAAGCCGCACCCGCTGCGTGCGGCAAGCCCGGCACCAAGGACAAAGCCCATTGCGTCACAGCCGCCGACGACGTCGAACGCGACGCCCTTCAGGTCGGCGATCAGATCGTCCAACAGATCGGCAAAGGCGGCGGCGTTGATGTAGATCGAGGTCGGGTCCAGCCAGGCAAACTTTGGTCCTTTGGTGTTGGGCGACATCAGCGACAGATACCAACGGTCGTCGCGGGGGCCTTTTGCATCGGTCATTTCGGGGCTCCATAAGCGCGGGTCAGATCAAGCAGGGCGGAAAGCCGTGCCGGGTCGATGTTGTAGAAATCGCCGGGCCGGTTGATACCGGTGGCGACCAGGAAACAGTCCACATCGGCGGCGTAGTGGTGGGCATTTTCGGGCGTCACGCCCGAGGCGATGGCAAAGGAGGCCAAGCCAAGACCACGGCGGAAATCGATGATCTTGGTCTGGTCCGTCGCCTGCCCGGTGGCGATGCCAGAGGTGGTGACGACATCCATGAACGGCAACGCCAGCCGGGCTGAGTATTCGTTCAAGGACGGGTCCACGGGGCGTTGCTTTTTGAAGCAGACCCCGCCGAAATACATCCCTTGCCAACCACTTGCCGCGCGGATTGCGGCGATGGATTCGGCCTCGGTCTGGGTGGACTGGCGTTCGTCCATACAGGCATCATCGGCCCAATAGGCGTCGATCTGGCAGCCGTCGGCCTGCAACCGCCCCAGGATCGGAAAAGCCACCCGCCCGGGTTGCGCCAGAAAATTCACGCCAAGCCAGACATCAGGACATTCGGCGCGGGCCGCGCGCAGGATCGGCAGGAAGGCGTCGACCGGAAAATCATGGTTGATCAGAAAGATGCCCGGCGCGCCAAGGCGCACGGCATGGCTGATGTTCGCAAGCGTCTGCGTCAGGTCCTGAACATGGATCACCGGCGTCACGACCGGGCCGGGCGATTTGAACAGTCGGTGAAAGGCGCTGCGGTTCATCGAACTCTCCTTGCAGGATCAGGAATAGGAAGGGCTTGGAGATTTTCGAAATTGATAATTACAATGCTTCCATAAGTCTGCGTTATGAAAGGTACGCGCCGATGCTGACCAATGTCCCGACTGATCTTTTGCGCACCTTCGTCACGGTCGTCGACCTTGGCAGCTATACCCGTGCAGCCGAGGCGCTGGGGCGGACGCAGCCTGCGATCAGCCTGCAAATCCGGCGGTTGGAGGATCTGTTGCGCACGCAACTGATCAACACTGCGGGCCGCCAGATCCGGTTGACCGATAGCGGCGTGGCGCTGGGGCCTTATGCGCGGCAAATTCTGCGGCTGAACGACGATATCGTGGCGCATTACGCGGATGAGGCGCTGTCGGGCTGGATCAGGGTCGGCCTGCCGACCGATTTTTCGAACGCCTTTCTTCTGGCCGCGATCACCCGCTTTGCCGCCAGCCATCCCGATGTGCGGATCGAGGTGGAAAGCCGCCTGTCGCGCGATCTGCGCAAGACGCTTGCGGCAGACAAGATCGACATCGCGGTCGGCATCGCCCCAACCCAGGACGAGGCCTATCTGGTCAACGCAGCGACGATCACGCCGATCTGGGCGGTGGCCGAGGGGTTCTGCTGGGATCGCAAGGCGACATTGCCGCTGGTGCGCCATCCGGACCCTTGCGAATACGCCGACCGGATGCGCGATGCCCTTCGCGCCAGACGGATCAACTGGACAACGCGCCTTGTGTCGACCGATGTTGCGGGTATTCAGGCGGCGGTGCTTGGTGGCATTGGCGTGTCGGCGCTGACGCCGGCCACGCTGGTGCCGGGCTTGCGCATCGGCACGGCTGCGGAAGGCTTCCCGCCGCTGGCAGCGATGCGGATCGGGATGTTTTACAAACATGCCCGGTTGTCGAAAGCCGGGCATGGGCTGGCACAATGGCTGATGCAGCAGATCACGCTGGCCGGGCAGGGGGTGGGTGCATAAGCCTGACTTATGGGTCCATATGGATACCAAATTTCCGCAACTGGTAAAAACGGTCCTAAAGTTTGTACAAGGCCGGGGCGAATCGACCCTTGCCAACGCAACAGGGGATGCCAGATGACCGAAAACCGCCTTCACCTGACCCGTCGCCGTCTTCTGCAAAGCGGGGCGACGGCCCTGCTTGCCACACCGATGCTGAACCGCGCCTGGGCGCAGGAGGCGACGCAGATCAACATGCTGGCGTGGTATGGCCATGCCGAGCCCGATATGGTTGCCGAATTCGAGGCGGCGAACAATGTGAAGTTCGTGCCGAAATACTATGCCGGTGGTGACAACATGCTGGCCCTGATCAGCCAGTCGCCCCCCGGCACCTATGACCTGATCCTGTCGGATGCCGAGTTCGTACAGCAGTTGAATGCGGCGGGCTACATCGAGAAGATGGATGCGGCGCTTTACCCGTTCGACGACTTCTACCCCGAATTCCAGAAGTTCCCCGGCCATTGGACGGATGACACGCTCTGGTCGGTGATGGTGCGCTATGGCCTGCTGGGCGTCAGCTACAACACCGATGCGCTGACCCGCGAAGAGGCGATGAGCTACAACGCCTATTGGAACCCCAAACTTACCGGCAAGGTCGGCCATTTCGATTGGCACCTGCCAAGCCTTGGCCAGATCTCGCTGCTGAAAGGCAACACTGCGCCCGCCCCCTGGGACATCGACGGCGCGGCCTGGGAGGCTGTGAAGGAAAAGACCCTTAGCCTCAAGCCGCAGGTCGGGGGGTACTTCGACTATGGCGGCACGTTCTCTGGCCTGAAGAACGGTGAAATGCTGGCGATGGTCGGCATCGGCGACTGGATCACCGGGGTTCTTGCCAAGGATGGCGCCAAAGTGGACAGCGTGATCCCCGAAGAGGGTGGTATCCAATGGACAGAAAGCTATTCCATCGGCCTTGGCACCACCAAGCACGAGATCATCAACAAGTTCATCAACTATATGCTGGGGCCTGACGGTCAGGTGAAATCGATCCAGATGGCCGCCTATCCGGGCCTGTCGCCGACGAAATCGGGCTGGAAGGCGATTCAGGCCGCGAACCCGGATGAGGCCAAGCGGTCTGGTCTGATCGAAGGGGCTGACAATGACCCGATCAAGATGTTCCGCGAGGGCCGCATCTTTTACCGCGACACGCCAAAGCAGCAGACGCTTGAGGACTGGAACGACTTCTGGTCGGACTACAAGTCGGCCTGATGGGGATGCGCGGGCGGCCCCTGACAGGGCGGCCCGCCGACCACGATGAGCACATCCCGCAAACTTGACCCCTATGCCATCCTCTGGCGCATCCCGCTGCTGGTCTGGCAAGGGTTGTTCTTCGTGGTGCCATTGGTCTTCATGGCCGCGATGAGCTTTTGGCTGGTCAAGAACTATCGGATGGAACCGGCCTTCGTCTTTGACAACTGGGCAAAGATGCTGGGGCGGGGGGCGTTCTGGGATGCCTATTGGCTGACCTTGGGCCGGGCCGCGCTGGCGGGGCTGCTGGCCACCGTCATTGCCTTTCCCGCATCGCTGTTTCTGTCTTTCGGTCTGGGGGAAAGCGGGCGACGGTTCGCGCTTTTGTGCCTGATCGTGCCGTTCTTCACCTCGTTTCTGGTGCGCGCCTATGCCTGGCAGGTGATCCTGGCCGAAAGCGGGCCGGTCAATGCGGCGTTGGGGGTGGCGGGCCTTGGGCCGTTCACCATGCTGAATTCGGGCTTTGGCGCGATGGTCGGCTATCTGACGCTGGTCCTGCCGCTGGTGGTGATCTTTCAGACCTGGAGCCTTGCCGCCATCGACCGCAGCCTGATCGAGGCGGCGGGCAACCTTGGCGCCGCGCCGTTGCGGGTGCTGGTGTCGGTGATCATTCCGGCGGCGAAGACGGGCCTTGTCCTTGGTGCGGTCTTTGCCTTCATCATGACCTTCGGCGATTTCGTCAGCCCGTTCTATCTGGGCGGGTCAAAGCCGCCGACACTGACCATCCTGATCATCGACACCACCAAATCCGGCCAGCAATGGCCCCGCGCCGCCGTCGTCGCACTGGCGATGATCGCGACGCTGTTCGCGGTTGCGACCGCCGCGTTGAAGGCCGCCTACGGGAGGCGCGGATGAAGGCGCGGGCGGCATTGGGTTGGGTCTATCTGGCCGCACTTTTCACCTTTGTCTTTGCGCCGATTGGGGCCAGCGTGGTCTTCTCCTTCAACTCCGACCGCTTTCCGACCTTGCCGTTGGGGCATTTCACAACCGACTGGTACGCCCGCGCCTTCAGCCGCCCCGAAGTATGGGAGGCGATCGGCAATTCGCTGATCGTGGCTGGGGTGACGTCGGTGGTGGCGACCTTTATCGGCTTTGCCACCGCCTATACCGACTTCCGCTACGGCTTTCGGTTCAAGCAGGCCTACCTTGCGCTGGCGCTGTTGCCGCCGACCTTGCCTTTGGTTATTCTGGGGCTCGCGATGCTGGCATGGCTGTCGCAGATCGGGCTATCCGGCACTTTGACGGGCATCATCATCGCCCATGTCGTGCTGGCCACGCCCTTTGCCATGGCAATCTGCCGGTTACGCCTCAGCCAGATGGACCCCGCGCTGGAGGCTGCGGCCTGGAACCTTGGCGCAGGACAGTGGACGGCGATGCGGCATGTCATCCTGCCGTTCTGCGCGCCAGCCATCGTGTCGGCGCTGTGCCTGACTGCGGCCGTCAGTTTCGATGAATTCGTTGTGGCCTGGTTTGTTTCCGGGCTGAACCGCACAGTTCCGGTCATGATCCTTGAAATTCTGCAAGGCAATGTCGACCCGCAAATCAATGCCATCGGCACCGTGGTCTTCCTGACCTCGATGAGCCTCGTGATCGCAGCCCAGTTCATGATCTTCCGGAGACGTCGCCATGGCTGAGCCGCTTGTCCAGTTCCGCGCGGTTCACAAGGCGTTTGGCACCTATGTCGCGGTCAGGGCACTGGACCTTGATATCCACCGGGGCGAGTTTATGGCGCTGATGGGGCCGTCGGGTTGCGGCAAGACGACGACGTTGCGCATGCTGGCCGGGCTGGAGCAACCCACGTCAGGCACGATCACCATCGAGGGCAAGGTGATGAACGGCGTGCCACCCCATCACCGCGATACGCCGCTTGTGTGGCAATCGCTGGCGTTGTTCCCGTTCCTGAACGTGGTCGAAAATGTGGAGTTCGGCCTGCGCATGCGCGGGATCGCGACCAAAGCGCGCCGCGACCGGGCGATGCTGTGGCTGGACCGGATGCAGCTTACGGGATTCGAGACCCGGAGGATCGACCAGCTTTCCGGCGGGCAGCGGCAGCGGGTGGCGCTGGCGCGCAGTCTGGTGACCGAACCACAGATGCTGCTTCTGGATGAACCGCTGTCGGCGCTGGATGCGCATCTGGTGATCCGGATGCAGGGTGTGCTGACCAAGCTGCAGAAAGAGCTTGGCATCACTTTCGTCTACGTCACCCATTCGCAATCCGAGGCTTTTGCCATGGCCGACCGCGTGGTGATCATGGGCCATGGCGAGATCGAACAGATCGGAACCCCGCAAGAGATTTTCCGGGGGCCAAAGACCCGTTTCGTGGCCGAATTCGTCGGGCGCAACAACATCCTTTCGGGCAGCGTCACGGACGGGATGATGACCACCGCCCAAGGCATAGTGCCCGTCCTGTCGTGCGATGGCCCGATGGAGATCGTGGTGGCGGCCGACCGGGTTGCCCTGTCGCGCGATCGGCCCGCAGGGGCCGCGATCCGCGCGGCCTTTCTGTCAGAGGAATTCGCCGGGACCGGCATCATCTGCTATTTCGAGACGCCGGACGGGGCGGAATGGAAGGCGCAGGTGACCGAAGCCCAGCTTGCCGATCTGCAACCCGAAACCGGCCAGGACTTCTGGCTGTCGTGGGACCCCGCCCGCGTTCATGTGATAGGATAGATGATGCTTTGGCCGAACCGCGCCACCTTTGCCGCCGCGATCACCTTAGATATGGATGCCGACAGCCTGATCCACGCCGCCGACCCCGAAGGATGGAAGCGGCCCTATGCCATTTCGATGGGCCAATACGGGCCAACCGTGGGCGTCCCGCGCATTCTGGAAACCTATCGGCGGCTGGGGATGCGGCAGACATTCTTCATCCCCGGTTGGTGCGTGAAAACCTACCCAAAGGCGGTCGAGGCGATTCTGGAAGGCGGCCACGAGATCGGCTGCCACGGCTGGATCCACGAAAATCCCGCCGCCCGGACCCCAGCCGAACAGGCCGAGGATCTGGACCGCGCGCTGGACGCAATGGCGGCCTTTTCCGGCTATCGCCCGAAGGGCTACCGCGCGCCTGTGTACCTGTTGACAAACGACACCCCGGCGCTGATCGCCGACCGGGGCTTTACCTACGACAGCTCGATGATGGCCGATGATGAGCCCTATGCGCTGGATCTGGGGGGCCGCACCCTGATCGAGATTCCCACCCATTGGGGCATCGACGATTGGCCGCCCTTCGCCCATTACGCCGAAATCGGCTACATGATGCCGGTACGCGGGCCGTCCGAAGGTCTTGCCCCGTTCTTTGAGGAGTTTGAGGCAGCAAAGCAGGATGGCGGGCTGTGGCACGCGGTCTGGCACCCGTTTCTGACCGGGCGGCGGGCGCGATGGCAGGTCGTGGAACGCTGGCTGGAAACCGCCCTCACCGCGGGCGCGTGGTTTGCGACACTGGGCGAAATCGCCGCCCATGCCGAAGGGTTGCGCATCACAGGATCCCTGCGCACCACGCCCTTCCCCACCTATGCGGAGCGCCAGACATGAGTTTCGATCTGATCGTGAAGGGCGGCCTTCTGCCCGATGGCCGACAGGCCGACATCGCCATCACCAAGGGGCGCATCGCAGCGGTCGAAGCCGGGATCATGGCAAACGCGGCAGAGGTGATCGACGCCACCGGCAAACTGGTCAGCCCCCCCCTGATCGATTGCCATTTCCACATGGATGCCACGCTCAGCTATGGCACACCGCGCGTGAACGCTTCGGGCACCCTTCTGGAAGGCATCGCGCTTTGGGGCGAATTGAAACAGCAGCAAAGCCGCGATGACATCGTCGCCCGTGCGCTGGACTATTGCCGTCAGGCGATGGGCAAGGGCGTGCTGGCAATCCGCAGCCATGTCGACGTGACAGACCCCGGCTTTCGCACTGTCGAGGCGCTTTTGGAGGTACGCGAGGCCATCAAGGGCAAGATGGACCTGCAACTGGTGGCCTTTCCGCAGGATGGCTGGTTTCGCGACCCGGGGGCCGAAGCTGCGGTGATCCGGGCGCTGGATGCCGGGGTGGATGTCGTGGGTGGCATTCCGCATTTTGAACGCACCATGGCGGATGGTGCTGCCGCAGTACGTGCCGCCTGCCGCCTTGCGGCCGAACGCGGGCTGATGGTCGATCTGCATTGCGACGAGACCGACGACCCCCTGTCGCGCCATATCGAAACGCTGGCGGCCGAAACCATCGCCTTTGGTCTGCCGGGGCGGGTGACGGGGTCGCACCTGACCTCGATGCATTCGATGGACAATTACTATGTGTCAAAGCTGATTCCCCTGATTGCCGAGGCAAAGGTGGCGGTCATTGCCAACCCGCTGATCAACATCACCCTGCAGGGCCGGGCGGACACCTATCCCAAGCGGCGCGGCATGACGCGGGTGCCCGAACTGTTGGCCGCCGGCATAAATGTGGCCTTCGGGCAGGATTGCGTGATGGACCCGTGGTATCCATTGGGGTCGGGCGACATGCTGGATGTGGCCCATATGGGTCTGCATGTGGCGCTGATGACCGGAACCGACCAGATGCGCCGCGCCTTTCAGATGGTCACCGATGCCCCCGCGGCAATCATGGGACTGGACTTTGGCCTGCGCCCCGGCGCGCGTGCAAGCCTTGTCGTGCTGGACTGTGCAACACCGCTTGAGGCGCTCCGCCTTCGACCCGTCCGCAGGATCGTCATCTCTGATGGCAAGGTCGTGTGCCGGACAACGCCACCATCGGTCGATGCAGCGCAATTTGGCGCGCAGGGCGGCTCTGGTGACGGCGTGGATGCCCGCCCCTGACGGCATCGCACCCCGG
Organism: Rhodobacterales bacterium; assembly: GCA_031396505.1. Classification (GTDB taxonomy): domain Bacteria; phylum Pseudomonadota; class Alphaproteobacteria; order Rhodobacterales; family Rhodobacteraceae; genus JAAFHS01. Next base: position 3,525 of record JANNKX010000218.1, on the reverse strand, counting down.
CGCGCTGGCCCGACCCGATACCAACGACCATCACAAGGCCGGACTGTCGTGATGCCCGCGGAACGACCGGGGGACAGGTCACGCGTCACGCCGCTGGTGATCGCAATGCGAATGGCACCTTGAACGCGCCGCTGCGCATTGCTGCCATATCCCGTCGCCGCGATTGCGCCAAGCGCCTGCCGTCAGCCGCAGGATCAGACGATGCCGCGCAACCGGCCCTGCGCATGCCCGCTGATGCGGGCCGTGATGATCTTGCCTTCGGGTTGATCGCTGTCGAAAGTGACTTCGGCAAAGCCTTCGGTGCGGCCCATGCGGGGGCTTTCGGTCAGAACGGCGTGGGTTTTGCCGTGTTGGGCCGCTAGATGCGCCTGCAGCGCAGTGTCACCAAGGGCGCGCAGGCGGGCGGCACGGGTCTTGACCACAGGGCCCGCCAGTTGCGGCATACGGGCGGCGGGTGTGCCGTTTCGCGGGCTGAAGGGAAAGACATGCAGGAAGGTAAGGCCGCAGTCATCAATCAGTTTCAGCGAATTATCAAACATCTGTTCGGTTTCGGTCGGGAAGCCCGCGATGATATCGGCGCCAAACACCATATCCGGGCGCAGTCGGCGGGCGTCTTCGCAGAACCGGATGGCATCATCGCGCAGATGGCGGCGTTTCATGCGTTTCAGGATCATGTCATCGCCCGCCTGCAATGACAGGTGCAGATGCGGCATCAGGCGCGGCTCGGTGGCAATGGCCTGCATCAGGGCGGGGTCGACCTCGATGCTGTCAATCGAACTGATGCGCAGGCGCGGCAGATCGGGCACCAGACGCAGGATGCGCAACACCAGATCGCCAAGGCGCGGGGTTGCGGGAAGGTCGGCACCCCATGACGTCAGATCGACGCCGGTCAGGACGACTTCGTTGAAACCCTTGTCAACAAGGCGTTGAATCTGTTCGACAACAACGCCTGCTGGTACGGAACGCGAATTGCCGCGCCCATACGGAATGATGCAGAACGTGCAGCGATGATCGCAGCCGTTTTGCACCTGCACATAGGCGCGGTGCCGCCCGAAACCGTCAATCAGATGGCCTGCGGTTTCGCGCACCGACATGATGTCATCGACCTGCACGCGTTCGGTGGCCCCGATGAAATCGGCACCCATCGCAGCCCATGTCACCGCCTGCATCTTTTCGGTATTGCCGATAACGCGGGTCACTTCGGCCATCGCGGCAAAGGTTGCGGGTTCGGTTTGCGCGGCACAGCCGGTCACGATCACCGCCGCACCGGGGTTTTCGCGCGCCAGACGGCGGATTTCCTGTTTGGCTTTGCGCACAGCCTCGGCTGTGACTGCACAGGTGTTCACAATGACGGCGTTTGCCAGTCCCGCCGCTGTTGCCAGTTCCTTCATCGCCTCGGATTCATAGGCATTCAGGCGGCACCCCAGTGTGGCAAAGACGGGTGCATTCATGGGTGGGCCGCAACAAAGGCGGGCGACAGCCAGCCATCAAACACATGGGCGACGGGCCCCGTCAGCCAGACGCCGTCATCGCGCCAGTCCACCTCAAGCACACCCCCATCCATCCGCACGGTCACGCGCGGGCCGGTTAAGCCGCGCAGGTTTGCGGCAACGGCTGCGGCGCAGGCCCCCGATCCGCAGGCCATCGTGATGCCCGAGCCACGTTCCCAAACACGCAAGCGCAGCGTATCAGGGGCGACGACAGCGGCAAATTCGACATTGGTGCGCTGGGGAAACAGGGCGTCATGTTCAATCTTTGGCCCCTGATGATCGAGCTCCACTGCCTCGGCGTCATCCACGAAAAACACGCAATGCGGATTGCCCATCCCGACGCCTGCGGGATCGCCCTGTAAGGGCAGGTGCAGCGGATCAACCGCGCGCGACAGCGGGATTTCGGCCCAGTCCCGCTGTGGCGCACCCATGTTCACCGAAGCCCGGCCATCCGCCAGCCGGACCGCTGCCAGATTGCCCCGCGCGGTGACGATGGCCAGCGTTTCAGCCCCGGTCTGCGCCATCACCAGATCGGCGACACAGCGCGTGGCATTGCCGCAAGCGCCCGCACGGCTGCCGTCACTGTTCCAGAAATCGAGCACGATGCCCGCCCCATCACCATCGCGAATCTCGGCCAACTGATCAAAGCCGATGCCCAGATGCCGATCACCCACGGCTCGCGCCAAAGCGACCGTCGTCACCGCTCCGCGCCCACGCGAGTCAATGACGACAAAGTCATTGCCCGCACCGTGCATTTTCATAAAGGGCAGGCCATTGTTCAGGCGCATCTTTTCCATATCGCGCCATATACGCCGGGTGCCGCGATTTTGCCAGAGCGTGATGCTTTAGCCCTTGACCCCATGGCGGAACGTTTCTAATCACAGCCCCTGCATCCGGGATGGTGCGGGCGGGTAGCTCAGTTGGTTAGAGCACGTGACTTTTAATCATGGGGTCGGGGGTTCGAATCCCCCCCCGCTCACCAATCCCGGGCATTATTCCTGCTGTGCCACATGAATTTGGGTGTTCCATCCGGTGCAGGCCAGCGCCAGATCGGCGGGCAGTGGCAGGTCGGTAAAGATCGCGTCGAGTTCGGCCAGCGATGCCAGCCGCACCGGGGCCGGACGATCCAGTTTCGACGCATCTGTCACCAGAAACCGTGTGCGCGACTGCCGGATGATGGCCTTTGACACGCGCACCTCGGCCATGTCGAAATCCAGCAGATCGCCGTCGCGGTCCATCGCGGAACAACCGATGATGGCATAATCGACCTTGAACTGTTCGATGAACTGGGTCGTCAGCTCGCCCACCAAACCGCCATCCGACCGTCGCAAACCGCCGCCCGCGACCATGATTTCACAGCTTTCATTCGCAACAAGGATGTTGGCGACGTTGATGTTGTTGGTCACAACCGTGATGTTGCGGTGGCCCAGCAATTCACGCGCAACAGCCTCGGTTGTGGTGCCAAGGTTCAGGATCATGCTGCAATTGTCGGGAATCGCCTGTGCGCAGGCCCGTGCGATGGCTGTTTTCGCGGATTCGTTCATCCGCCTGCGTTCGGCGTAGCCGATATTGCTGACGCCGATGCGGATCACGGCCCCGCCATGCACACGGTCCAGAAGCCCGGCATCCGACAGATCGGTCAGATCGCGCCTGATGGTTTGCAGGGTGACGGCAAAGCGTTCCGCCAGCGATTCCACCACGACGCGGCCTTCGCTGCGGGCAATTTCCAGAATTTCCGTCTGCCGAAAGCTAAGCGCCACACATGCCTCCCACCATGACACGCGCCAATTGTAGCGTATTTTCCGCAAAAAGCGAAAGTCACCCCGCAGCAGGTGCGCGCAAATGTTCGGATGATCAGAATTCGCGCATAAACGAAAATTGCCGTTGACGGATGGGTTCCATTTGTTTCACATAGTGGAAACAGGATCAGCGGGTGGGAGGCCGGCATGAACCAACGCGCGGACACACCGCTCGATCTTTTCGTGATCGGGGGCGGCATAAACGGTTGTGGCATTGCGCGTGATGCCACCGGGCG
>JANNKX010000158.1:0-8946 GCA_031396505.1 Rhodobacterales bacterium | reverse complement strand
GATCGCCGGGTTTGACCGGTACTTTCAGATCGCGCGCTGCTTCCGCGACGAGGATCTCCGCGCCGATCGACAGCCGGAGTTCACGCAGATCGACATCGAAGCGATCCTGCCGATTGCTCGTTCCAGTTCAACCCGACAGGCACGGTCAAATTCACCAACTCTTGCGACATTGTAAAAGCACAACTGTCGCGAACATCGGTTAATTCAACCACGGTTGATGCCGCCGCCGGTGCAATGACAACCGTAAAAGTCGGCGAGACGGAAGTCACAGCCTACGACGCCGGTGCCAACACCGCAGCGATCAACGCAGCCAAGGCAGGTTTGGAAGAGGCAAAGACAGCAATAGATGCGGCAGTTCTGACGCTGCTGACCGACGCTGAAAAGGCACTGGCAGCTGCCAAGGCCGTTGCAGCAACGGCTGATGGTGCGCTGAAGAAAGTTGCAGCTGGCACTGATGAGGCCGCCAAGACCGCGGCCCAGGCAGCCCTTGATGCGGCCACCGCGGCAGTAGCCCCGGCTCAGGCGGCATTGGACGCAGCCCGCGCAACCGTTCCGGCGGCGGCACTGGCAGGGTATGATGCGGCGGCGGCCACACTGGCAGCCGAAAATGGCGTCAAGGGTGCGTTTGAAAAGGCGCTGAACGACGCGCTGAAAGCAGCGGGTTATCCGCTGGTTGCAGCCGACAATACCTCTATCGCTAAGGCTGAAAACTTCCTCGACATCTTCACCGCGCAAAAGCTGACGTTGATTGCGGTGCTGACCTACCTGATCATCCTTGTGACGATGGTCTACGGCCCGATTGCGGCAATGCTGGTGGAACTGTTCCCGACGCGCATCCGCTATTCCGGTCTGTCGTTGCCCTACCACATTGGCAACGGCTGGTTCGGCGGGTTGATGCCCGCAACCGCGTTCGCAATCAGCGCCCAGTCCGGCAACATCTATGCAGGTCTGTGGTATGCGATTGTGGTCGCCCTGATGACGGTTGTGATCGGGATGCTGTTCGTGCCCGGTGGCACACACAAGAAAGACATCTTTGCGGACGACGCCCGCTAAGACTGTTGCCTTTGGGCCGGGGGAAACCCCGGCCCATTCCTTTTCCCCAAAGTGTTTTCTGCGTGCTTGAGGACGCCATGCCCGACCAAGCCCCACGCAAGCCCCACCATGTTCTGATCGTTGAGGATGACGATCACATTGCGCAGGCCATCGGATACATCATGCAGCGACACGGCCTGACCCATGACCATGTGGCGACGGGCGGGCGAGCGATGGCGCGCATCCGCGATACCCACCCCGATCTTGTGCTGCTGGACGTGATGCTGCCCGAAGTATCGGGCTATGACATCTGCCGCGACGTGCGGGGCGATCCTGCATTGGGGTCTGTGAAAATCCTGATGATGACGGCGCGCGGATCGGCGCTGGAACGGCAAAAGGGCATCGCCCTTGGCGCAGACGGCTTTATCCTGAAACCCTTTGCGGTGCAGGAGCTGCGCCGCGAGGTTGCGCGCCTGCTGACCTGAACACCATCAGCGGCGCAGACGGCGCAACAGCATGACCCCCGCCATGGCCACCGCGACAAGGATCAGGTTTGCGACCATCCCCACGCCCACGGCGCGCGGCATGGGTTCGACGCCGGGCAGCGTGGCCGGAATGATGACCGCGATAAAGACGATACCCGCCAGCAGCGGGATCACCATCCCCGTCACCGCCCTGTTGCGCAATGCCGTATAGACAAGGGCGATCACAAGCCCGATGCGGAACACATCGGCCAGTTGCGACAGCAAAAGTTCGGTCAGGGTCATGCGGGCAGCTCCTTTGGGGGCAAGTGTTTCGCATGTTTCGCGAATGTTCAAGCGATAGCGAAAAGGGTTTGGCCGGCTACAGGTACGCGTGCCCCTTTGCAGGCGGCAATTCCTGTGGCTTGCCGCCTGCGACGGATCGCGCAGTGTCGCCCCCCTGCCTTAGGGCGGATCATCTTAAACCGGGTTCAGATTGAAGATGATCCAAGATAAGAACCACCTTTGCATGTTGCGTGTCATGCGCAATCGGCTGAACCCAATTAAGCACGACACGCTTTAGCCGTACAGCCCCGCCCAGCGCGTAATCAGCCGGCCGTGCAGCACGCGCGCGCGTTTTGTCCACGCCTCGCCGCCCTCGGGGTCTTCACGCGCAGCCAGCGTCAGCGCATCGCGGCGCGGCACGTCGGCGGCATAAACGGCAAAGGCAAGGCGCCGCCCGCCGGGTGGCGAGATGAACCCCGCAAGGCCCGACACAAAGTTCAACGTGCCACTTTTCGCGCGCACCTGCACCGGGTGCCCGTCGATCACGCGGCCCCGGTCATCCTTCATGCCGACATCGCGCAAGATGCCCGGAAGCCGCGCGCCCTGCGCCAATGTCTTTGCCCCCGTCAGCGCGCGCACCATATCGCCTGCCGTGGTATGCGCGTAACTGCCAAGCCCCGAATGATCGCCAAACTGCGAGGTCATGCCCAGACGCGCCTTGGTCCAGGCGGTCATCGCCGCAGCGCTATGCGCAAGGCTGGGGCGCCCTGATGTGGTCAGGCCCACCACTTCTGCCGTCAGGTTCGTGGAAAATTTCAGCATGTCGGCCAGCACATCGGTCAGCGGCCCCGCCGCATCCTGCACCAGCATGCGCGCGGGCGGCACCGTGTCACTGAACACGGGCGCGGGCAGATCGATCCCTTGCGCGCGCGCCAGCCAGCCGAACACCTCTGCGGCATAGGGGGCCGGGTGGCGCACCGGCATCCAGCGGCTGCCCTCGCGCCCCAGGGCACCGCGCGCCACGGACCAGCGATCGGTGCCATCGCCCGGCGCATAGTCAAACAGCGGGACGTCGCGGTCGACCACGGCCATCGTCGCCATCCGCACCGGCGGGATCAGCCGCGCCCCGCGCGCATCCATATCCAGCGTGTAATCCGCGCCCTGCCGTCGCCAGCTGAAATGCACGCGGTTGAAATTCAGGTTCAACCCCGCCACAGCCGGATTATAGCCCACGTAATCGGGTTGCAGCGGGTCGATCACCGCAAGGGTCGGCAGCGCGCCTGCACAAACAACGAACCGCCCCGTCACACCCCTGACCCCGATCGCGGCCAAGCGCGCCACCAGATCCGCCATGCGGTCGGTATCAAAGGTCGGATCACCGCCGCCAGCAAGGATCAGATCGCCCGTGATGCGCCCCTCAACCAGCGGCCCGGTCGCCAGAACCCGCGTGGCAAAGCGGTAATCCGGCCCCAGATGTTCCAGCGCATAAAGCGAGGTGATCATCTTGGTCACGCTCGCGGGTGGCACAGGGATTTCCGCGCCGTCTTCTTCCAGCACAGCACCGGTATCCGCATCGGCCAGCACATAGGTCACAATGCCCGTCAGCCGCGCCTCGGCAATCAGTTGCGCCACAGCCGCCTGTGCCACGCGCGGGCGCGCGCCGCGCCGGACGGGAAACAACGATGTTGTGGGCCCCTCGGCAAAGGCAGGGCTTGCGACCGCCGACAGCAGCCCGCCCAAAACCGCCCTGCGCGACAGCCTTTGCATATCCGTGATGCCCCCAACGCCCGTGCCGCCAATTAACCCGTGCGGTGGCCCCGACGCAAGGCACGCAGGGTCACTTATCCGCGCGTGTCCACCCGCCCTGCGCCCGGATCGCCGTTGATGATGACGCATCCAGCGGCAGGTTCACGAAACACCACGCGGGTGCGGCACGGCTGCCAATGCCTTCGCCGCGCGCCACACGGTGCACGCGAAACGCGCGCGCCGCCACCGATAGTCGCGCCGCCACCCCCGAACCGGGCCGCGCCAGCACACCAACGGGCAGGCTGCGCAAGATATCGCGCCAGCGTTCCCAGTGGTGAAACCCCACCAGATTATCCGCCCCCATCAGCCAGACAAAGCGCACGCCCGGATACATCGCCTGCAACCGCGTGATCGTCTGGGCCGTGAACCGCGTGCCAAGCCGCACCTCCAGATCACTGACCACCACGCGCGGATCATCCATCACGCGCCGCGCCTGTGCCAGACGCTGCGCCATCGGGGCCGGTTGCCGTACCTTGAGCGGATTGCCGGGCGAGATCAGCCACCAGACCCGGTCCAGCCGCATCCGCTTGATCGCCTCACGCGTGATATGGGCATGCCCGCCATGTGCGGGATCAAACGATCCGCCCAACAGGCCAATGACCATGCCGCGTGTTGCCGGGGGAAAGCCTTGGCGCATCAGATACTCCTGTCACCCGGCACTCAATCCGAACCGCCCCGGCACTGCAATCGGATTTGGCGCAAGGTCCGCGATGTGGTTGACCTGTGCCGCTGTCTTGTTCAGTCTGCCCTGCAAGACGTGGCGCAAGACTGCCGGGAAACTGGCTGGCCGGGGCTTCCCCTGCCGTAATTGCAAAGCTGTGACATCCGACGCATGCCAGTGCCTGGGCTTCACCCAGCGCGTGGCATGCAGGACAACGAAAGGTTGCGCCGCGTCTTGCCTGACCTGCCCACCAAACGCGATGTGCTGCTGCCGCTGGCCACGTCGCTGGAACAGCAGGCGTGGCACCCTGCGGCCCTGATGGCGCACCTGCAGGCGCGGTTGCCCGCCACACTTGCCCGCCTTGCGCAACCAATGACCCGCCGTCTGATCGCCGCGTTTCCCGGCCCTGCGGCCCCCGACCGCAACCGCATTGCGGCGGCCCTGCACAATACCGTCAGCGCCGACCGTCTGACGGAATTTGCGCGCAAGACCGGCACGCGCCCCGCCCTTGTGCTGACGCAACCGGTGTTTCGCCCGGCCCCGTGTTTTGCCGCATTGCCCGCGTTGCATGTGCCGCCCGATCTGCAAGACTGGCTCGCGCTGCCCGACGGCCAACTGACCCGCTTTGCCGACCTGCGTGCCCTGTCGGCCCTGTCGGATGATCCGTTCGGGCCGCATTACCATCACCACCTGATCCCCAAATCCAACGGCCAGTTGCGCCTGATCGAAGAACCCAAACCCCTGTTGAAACGCCTGCAACGCCACATCCTGCATGGCTTGCTCGCCCATGTTCCCGTGCATCCCGCCGCCTGCGGCTTTGTTCCCGGCCGCAATGCCATACAAGGGGCCGCGCGCCACGCGGGCGAAGCCGTGGTCATCGCCTTTGATCTGGCCGATTTCTTTGCCAATATCCCGTTTGTGCGCATCTACAGCCTGTTTCGCGCACTGGGCTATCCGCGCGCCACAGCCATGCATCTGGCCGGGTTGACCACCACCGTGACGCCCCGATCTGTCTTGCGCACACCCGATCTTGTCGCCGCCGATGCCCTGTCATCGCGCCATCTGCCCCAAGGCGCGCCGACGTCGCCTGCGCTGGCAAACCTGTGCGCCCTGCATCTTGACCGTCGCCTGTCCGGCCTTGCCCGCGCCTGCGGTGCCACCTACACCCGCTATGCCGATGACCTGACGTTTTCGGGCGACGCCCGCATCGCGCCTTTGCTGCTGCGCGCCGTGCCCCAGATCACTGCCGATGCCGGTTTTCGCCCCAACCCCACCAAAACCCGTGTCATGCCCGCGCACGCCCGTCAGGTCGTCACCGGGCTGACCGTGAACCAACACGTCAATATTGCGCGCGCAACTTATGACCGCCTGAAGGCCACGATCCACCATCTTGCCCGCCCGGATGATCCGCGCCGCAGCGATCCGGCCTTTGTTGCCGCCCTGTCAGGCCGCGTTGCATGGGTCGAACAGGTACACCCCCTGCGCGGGCACCGCCTGCGCAATGCCCTGGCCGATGCCCTTCGTACCCCCCAAGGCCCTCGGGCGGATCACCTACAATCTGATTCAGATTGAAGGTGATCCAAGACATGCAAGCCGTGGATTGTGTTGCGTGTCGTGTGCGATCGACTGAACCCGATTGCGCACGACACGCGCTACCGATCCCCGCCGCGTTTGACCTCGGTCACGATCCGCGGCCCCGGATAATTGCTGTGCAGGCTCCAGAAATTGCCCCGTACCCGCTCCAGCGGGCGCGCTTGCGTTCCCGGCATCTCGCCGGTGCGCAGGGTCAGGATGATATCGGACAACACCGCAGGATTATCGCGGAAATAGCCATGACCCAGCTTCCCGCCCGCCGCCTCGACATCCACAAAATGCACATTGCCCAAAACACCCATGCGCCGCCATTCCTGATCGGTGAAATCATCCGGCGCAAGCCGCCCCACCCTGATCCCCGATGTCAGAAACTGCGCAAGGCCCAGGGCCCCGTCACGCGGGTTCAGGTAAACCGTCACCTGCCGGACCGATGCCACCGTCGCCTCGGCCACCAGCCGCTGCTGCACCACCCCGAAATCCAGATCGGGTGCGGCAAGGATCAGCGTGTCGATCTTCAGGCTTTGGCGTGGATCACGCCCCGCCCCGCGTTCAAAGATCACCATTTCACGCAGCCCCGTCATTACAAGGTCCGCCCCGCGTGAATGCGCCACGATCTTGATCCGCTCCACATCCGCAATACCCGCGACGGCCCGCAGGAATTCCTTGAAGTGATAGGTCGAAAATTCGCCCGACTCGCTGTCCTTGAAATAGGCCGTCAGCCCCGGATTGCCCGCAGGCCAGGAATAGCTGATCGGCACCCCGATGCGCCCGGCATAGTGCCACAGGCTTGCCGTCGTCGTCAGACCATCCTCCAGACTGTTGTTAAAACCATGTACATAAACGATGATTTCTTTGCGCGGCGACAGCGCAAGTTGTGCTGCCACCGCCTGCTGCATCGCGCCCATCTGTTGTGCATAGGCACTTGCCTGTGCCGGGTCGATCACAGTCGTATCGCCAACCTCCTGCACCGGCAGCGGCGTGGCCGGAAAGCGCACGATCTCGGCGTAACCCTCTGTCACCAGAGTCTGGCTGCGCGTCGCTTCGGACTGGCTGCGCGCCACCAACGCGGGCCAGTCACCCAGATCGCCGAACCGCACCCGCGCCTGCCCCAGCACCATCGAGTCCGACCGCGCGAAACTATAGCCCACCAGCCTGCCATCCACGATGTCAGGCGCACGATCCGTCAGATACAGGATTTGCGGATCAACCGTGCGGAACGCGGGCGGCACATCCGCCGCCGGAAACGGCGTGCCCACCTGGTACAACGTCGGCGCAGGCGCCAGCCGGATCGGCCCTGCGCAGCCCAGCATCACCGGCAGACAGGCCAGCAGCAGCGCCATATCCCGCCAACCCTTCCGCATCCCGCCCCCTTTGCGCTGTCGCAACTGTCATCTGCACAGGTAACAAAATCAAGTATACCATCCCCCGTTGCCGCGCTTTGGGTTTGCCAGTAGATAGGCCCTGCCCCCAACGCTTAAGGAACGCACCATGGCCAGCTATCAGTACGTCTATCACATGGAAGGCGTGTCAAAGACCTATCCCGGTGGCAAGAAATGCTTTGAAAATATCCACCTGAACTTTCTGCCCGGCGTCAAGATCGGCGTCGTCGGCGTGAACGGGTCGGGCAAATCCACCCTGCTGAAGATCATGGCTGGCATGGACACCGATTTCAAGGGTGAGGCATGGGCCGCCAAAGGGGCCAAAGTCGGCTACCTCGCGCAGGAACCCTACCTCGACCCCGCGCTGACAGCGAAAGAAAATGTCATGCTCGGCGTCGCCAAGCAGACCGCGATCCTTGAACGCTATAACGACCTTGCGATGAACTATTCCGACGAAACCGCCGATGAAATGGCCGCCCTGCAAGACCAGATCGACGCCGGTAATTTGTGGGAGCTGGAGGCATCCGTCGGTGTCGCCATGGATGCCCTGCGCTGCCCGCCCGATGATTCTGATGTCGAAACCCTGTCAGGCGGCGAACGCCGCCGTGTCGCCCTGTGCAAACTGCTGCTTGAAGCGCCCGATATGTTGCTGCTGGACGAGCCGACAAACCATTTGGACGCCGAATCCATCGCCTGGCTGCAAAAGCACCTGATGGCCTACAAGGGCACCATCCTGATCGTCACGCACGACCGTTATTTCCTTGATGACATCACCTCGTGGATTCTCGAACTCGACCGTGGCCGTGGCATTCCCTACGAGGGCAACTATTCCGCTTGGCTGGAACAAAAAGCCAAACGCATGAGCCAGGAGGCGCGCGAGGACAAATCCAAACAGAAGGTTCTGGAAAAGGAACTGGAATGGATCCGCTCCGGCACCAAGGCCCGCCAGTCCAAGGGCAAGGCGCGTCTGGCGCGTTATAACGAAATGGCCGGGCAATCCGTGCTGGAACGCGCGTCCTCCAGCCAGATCATCATCCCTAACGGCGAACGCCTTGGCGGCAAGGTGATCGAGGTTGTTGGCCTGAAAAAACACATGGGCGACAAGCTGCTGATCGAAGATCTGTCCTTCACCGTCCCGCCCGGTGCTATCGTCGGCGTCATCGGCCCCAATGGTGCGGGCAAATCCACCCTGTTCCGCATGATTACGGGGTCTGAACAGCCCGATGAGGGCACCATTACCCTTGGCACCACCGTACAGCTATCCTACGTTGATCAGTCGCGTGATGCGCTGGACCCCGCCAAGAACGTCTGGGAAGAAATCTCGGGTGGGTCTGAAGTGATCCAGCTTGGCGATATGGCGATGAACAGCCGCGTCTACACCGGTGCCTTCAACTTCAAGGGCACGGATCAGCAGAAAAAGGTGGGCCTGCTGTCGGGGGGCGAGCGTAACCGCGTGCACATGGCCAAACTCCTGCGGTCAGGCGGCAACGTGCTGTTGCTCGACGAGCCGACCAACGATCTGGATGTAGAGACGTTGCAGGCGCTGGAAGCCGCGATCGAAGACTTCGCCGGCTGCGCCATCATCATTTCGCACGACCGGTTTTTCCTTGACCGCCTGTGCACGCATATCCTCGCGTTCGAAGGCGACGCGCATGTGGAATGGTTCGAGGGCAACTTCGAGGCTTATGAGGAGGATAAAGTGCGTAGGCTTGGGCCGGACTCGATTGAG
>JANNKX010000121.1:0-2148 GCA_031396505.1 Rhodobacterales bacterium | reverse complement strand
CCCTGATCGGCATGGCACAAGACGGGCTCGCCGCGTTCGAGCCCGCCTATCTGGACGAGTTATCCCTCATCATGGACTGGGCCTTTGGCTATCTGCAACGGGATGGCGAGGGCGATCCCAATGAACGGACATGGCTGCGCGATGAAACCGGCGGGTCGGTCTATCTGCGCCTGTCCACACGGCCCATGGAACAGGTCCTGCGCCGCGATGACCCCGGTTTTGCGCAAGGTGTGATCGACGGCGCCTATTGGCTGCGCCCGCCGGGGCCAAATGCCGATGTCGTCATTGCTTATCAGGGCTGCGTTGCCCCCGAAGTCATCGCCGCAGCAGGCCGTATGGCGGGCGCGCGCCGCGATGTCGGTGTGCTGGCCATCACCTCCGCCGACCGCCTGAATGCAGGCTGGACCGCCGCACAGCGGGCGCGCGCACGCGGCAACCGCGGCGCCCACAGCCTGATTGAACGCACCATGGCCGCCCTGCCCGCGCATTGCACGCTGATCACCGTCACCGACGGGCACCCCGCCACGCTTGCCTGGCTCGGCGGTGTTGCAGGCCATCGCACCGTGCCCCTCGGCGTCGAACATTTCGGCCAGACCGGCACGATTGCCGATCTGTATCACCACTTTGGCATCGACGCCGCCGCCATCGTCGCGGCGGCGGATCGCTTGTCACCGGGGGCCTCGATTTGAAGGCGGCGATCTGACGCGCAAGCCCTGTGCAAAAACGCATAGCTGGCTCCCGTAATTGTGCATTGTGCAATGGCCAAAGGCCGATAGCGTATCGATGGCGCAGATTGCGGCCGTTCCCTTTGGAGGATTCCCATGCACAAGCTGACCCTTTCCCGCCGTGGCCTTTTTGGCGGCATCGCGGGGGCAACCGCCCTTGCCGCCCTCGGCGCGCCGCGTCTGGCGCTGGCGCAGGCCGCCCCCGCCGCCTTGCCCACATTCTATGACCGCCGCGTCGGCGATCTGACGATCACCACGCTGCTGGACGGCTATATCCCGCTCGGCCTTGATGTCATGGTGGGGATCGATGCCGCAACCGCAGGCCCGGAGCTTGCCGCCGCCTATCTGGACCCGGCTGGCCCGGTTCCCACCCCGATCAATGCCTACCTGATCCGCTCTGGCGATCAGCTCACGCTGGTGGATGCCGGGGCCGCCGGGGCGTTTGGCCCCACCACAGGCCGCCTTGCCGCAACGCTTGCCGCAATGGGTGTCGACCCGGCCGCGATCAACCGGGTCGTGCTGACCCATATGCATGCCGATCATATCGCCGGTCTGATGGCGGGCGAGGCTGCGGCCTTTCCGAACGCATCCGTGCATGTGTCGCAAACCGACCTCGCGTTCTGGACGGATGAGGCGATTGCCGCCTCTGCCCCCGAAAGCGCGCAGATGTTCTTCACCCTCGCGCGCAGCGTCGCCGCAGCCTACGGCGACCGCGTAATGCCTTTTGATGGTGACAACGTCGATTTGGGTGGCGGTCTGACCTCGATCGCGATGCCGGGCCACACCCCCGGCCATACCGGCTTTCGCCTGTCATCGGGTGCGGATCAGTTGATCATCTGGGGCGATATCGTGCATATGCGCGCCCTGCAATTTGCGCGACCCGATGTCAGCATCACATTCGACACCGATGCAGCACTGGCCGTCGAGACGCGCAAACGTGTCCTTGCGATGCTGGCCGCAGACAAGATCGCCGTCACAGGGTCACACCTGCCCTTCCCCAGCGCCGGCCATATCGACGTCAAGGGCGATGCCTTTGCCTGGGTGCCGGAAGAGTGGAAGTATCTGTAACCGCACAGCCCCCCCGTTGGCCGGGGGGGCAAAGTGACTGTCCCACGGTGGGACAGGAATCCACCTTATGAAAATCAATGGGTTATGAGGCCGTGTTCAGAGTTTGTTAAGGTCTGAAGCCGGAGAGAGCGGATCGAACCATAGCGGTCGCTCAGCGCGTCCTTTCCTTGCCCGGATTAAGACGCTGCCCTGTGTCGGAAGGTTGACCGTGGCTGCTTTGAGCCCTGAGCGGTCATTGAGCGCTTACTTTCTTGCCCGGAATCAAGGGCGAAGCCCGCCGGGCCGCGCCTGACCGCCCCCCGTGGGCGGGCGCGGTTGCAACGTTACCGCCTAGAATTGCGGTGGGAGGGGTTGA
>JANNKX010000120.1:0-5457 GCA_031396505.1 Rhodobacterales bacterium | reverse complement strand
AGCCAGATTGGCCCCGCCCACCGCCTTGCCGCAGGTCTTGATGCGCATTTCACCTTTGCCGCTGGCGCACTGGATCACGACCCCGCCGCAGGTCGCGCTTTTGGCCAGAAGCTTGGCCTTGCCGCCGACCGGTCCTACGGCGACTGGGCTGAGATGCTGGCGGGCGAATCCGCGCGCGCCGACCGCCTTGATCTGGTCACCGTCGCTACACCAAACGCCACCCATTACGAAATCTCGAAGGCCTTCCTTGAGGCTGGCTTTAACGTGCTCTGTGAAAAGCCGATGACGGTAACCGAGGCAGAGGCCGAAGATCTGGTACTGACCGCCCGCAAGGCCGGGAAAATCTGCGCGGTGAACTATGGCTACACCGGCTATGCCCTTGTGCGGCACATGCGCGCCATGGTCGCCCGCGGCGATCTGGGCCGCGTCCGACTGGTGGTCGCTGAATTTGCCCATGGCCACCACGCCAATGCCGCCGACATGGATAACCCCCGCGTCCGTTGGCGCTATGATCCCGCACAGGCGGGCGTGTCGGCGCAATTTGCCGATTGCGGCATTCACGCCCTGCACATGGCCAGCTTCGTGACCGGGCAAGAGGTGGCAAAACTCTCCGCCGACTTCGCCTCCTGCCTGTCCGAACGTGTGCTGGAGGATGACGCGATGGTCAATTTCCGCATGGACGGTGGCACGGTGGGGCGGCTCTGGACCTCATCTGTGGCCATCGGCCGCCAGCACGGCCTGACGATTCAGGTGTTCGGTGAAACCGGCGGTCTGCGCTGGGCGCAGGAACAGCCAAACCAGTTGCACTACATGGCCCTTGGCGGGCGTGCGACGATCATCGAACGCGGCGAAGGCAACCTGTCGCCCGAGGCGGACCGCGCATCGCGCGTCACCGTGGGCCATGCCGAAGGCATGCCGCTGGCGTTCGGTAACATCTACCGCGATCTGGCCGAAAGCCTGCTGGCCGCAAAGGATGGCCGCATCCCCGATCCGGCGGTCACGCTGTTTCCGGTGGCGGAAGATGGGCTGCGGTCGATTGCCGCCATTCACGCCGCCGTGGCCTCGGCAAAGGCAGATGGCGCATGGGTCGATGCGCGCCCCGCAATGTTCCGCTGACGCTTCTTTCCCGGATACGCAATCACCGGTGTTGCGGGCCCCCCACCCCGTCCCTCCCCCACCACGGGGGGAGGGAGGCGCAGACATTGCTACGTCGTATCTTTGGCCTCCGGCAGTGGCCCCAGCGTGCCGCGCTCCACAATGTGGCACGGGTGCAGAACCGTGCTTGCAGGCTGATCCGGATCTGCCAGCCGTGCCATCATCATGTCGATGGACCCTGTGACAATCGCCGCAAAGGGCTGGTGGATCGTCGTCAGGTTGATATTCGCCCAGCCCGCCATTTCCATGTCGTTCAACCCGATGACCCCCAGATCGTCCGGCACCCGCAACCCCGCCTCGGCGGCCGCAGCCAAGGCTCCGATCGACAGCACGTCATCGCCGCAGAAATAGGCCTCCGCCCGCGCCCCCCCCAACAACCGCCCCATTTCCGCCCGCCCCGCGTCAAAGCTGTAGGCCCCCGCAAAACTGCTGCTCACCCGCGCGCGGCCTTGCGCCGCCGCCAAAAACCCTGCCAGCCGGTCTTGCGTTGTCGATGCCTCACCCGGTCCCCCCATGAACCCGATGTGGCTGTATCCCCGCGCAATCAACGTGTCGGCCGCCATCCGCCCCGCCAGCACATTGTCGATGCCCACCATGCTGACCTGTGCCTGCAGACCCGCCCGCCCGAAGGCATGCACCACCGGCAGCCCCGCCCCAGCAAATCCTTCGGCGAACCCCGCAGGTAATTCGGACGATGCCAGAACCACCCCGTCCACCGAATAGGCGCGCAGCAACTGCACCGACCGGGCGGCATCCACCTCATCTGTCAGGTTCACCAGCAGGGGGCGCAGGTCGCGTTCCTGCAAGCCCCGCGTGAAAAGATCAAAAATTTGCAAAAACGCGGGGTTATGAAAATTGTTCGACACAAGGCCAATCAATTGTGTCTTGCGCGTCATCAACCCCCGCGCCAGCAAATTGGGACTGTAGCCAAGTTCTGATGCCGCAGCCTCCACCCGCGCACGCATTCGGGAAGATATCGATGCCCCGGCGGTAAAACAGCGCGAAACGGCCGCCCGCGATACCCCCGCCCTTTCCGCCACATCCTTGAGCGTTGCGGCCATCAGAACGCCGCCAGCAGTGCCGCGTGCCGCGCCACGAAATCGGCCCGCACCACGGCAGGCGGCCGCAGCCGGATCTGCAATCCGTCAAGCCGCGCCGTATCCTGCCGCCCAAAGAACCTGTCCGCCTCCGCCGCCGTAAACCCCGCAATCTGCACCGCCTCCAGCCAGGCTGATACCTTGTCCGCCGCCTTGATCGCCTTTTTCACCGGCGCAGGCAGCATCGCAGGCAACCCGAACCGCAAATGCACCGCCGCCGTCAGCCGCAGGTCCAGCTCACCATACCCCGGCCCCACAGCCGCCTTCACCGGGCTGATCATGTCACCGATCACATACTCCGGCGCATCATGCAGCAACGCCGCCAGCCGCCATTTCGCCGGATGCGCCCCCATCCGCCCGAAAATCTCTTCCACCAGCAGCGAATGTTCCGCCACCGAATAGGGCCAGTCCCCTCGCGTCTGCCCGTTCCACCGCGCCACAAACGCCAGCCCATGCGCGATGTCCGCGATCTCGATATCCATCGGCGTCGGATCTAGCAGATCAAGCCTGCGGCCAGATAGCATCCTTTGCCACGCACGGGGTTGTTTCAACACGGCACCTCTTTGACGCGTAACTCTATGCGGCACCACGCTTGGTTGTCGAGTGGGCCGCAAAGTGCTATCTGCCCGCCAACCTCAGATGCAAGGAGCATGGCATATGGCCAAGGATTACGTCGTCAAGGACATCGCACTGGCTGATTTCGGCCGCAAGGAACTGGTGATCGCGGAAACCGAAATGCCGGGGCTGATGGCTTGCCGCGAGGAGTTCGGCACGTCAAAGCCCCTCAAGGGCGCGCGCATCGTCGGATCATTGCACATGACGATCCAGACCGCCGTGCTCATTGAAACGCTGACCGCCCTTGGTGCCGATGTCCGCTGGGCGTCCTGCAACATCTTCTCGACGCAGGATCACGCCGCCGCCGCAATTGCCGCTGGCGGTACACCCGTCTTTGCCGTCAAGGGCCAGACCCTGACCGAACATTGGGATTACCTCGATAAATCCTTCATGTTCCCCGAGGGCGCCAACATGATCCTCGATGACGGCGGCGATGCCACGCTTTACGTCCTGCTGGGCGCACGCGCCGAGGCCGGGGAAGATATCATCCCCGTCCCGCAGTCCGAAGAAGAAGAGGTGATCAAGCTGCAGATCGCCAAGCGCATGAAGGAAACCCCCGGCTTCTTCACCAAAACCCGCGCCGCCATCAAGGGCGTGTCCGAAGAAACCACCACCGGCGTGCACCGCTTGTATGATCTGCACAAGAAGGGCCAATTGCCCTTCCCCGCGATCAACGTCAACGACTCTGTCACCAAATCGAAATTCGATAACAAATACGGCTGCAAGGAAAGCCTCGTCGACGGCATTCGCCGCGCCACCGACACCATGATGGCCGGCAAGGTTGCCGTGGTGTGCGGCTATGGCGATGTGGGCAAAGGTTCGGCAGCATCCCTGCAAGGGGCCGGTGCCCGCGTCAAAGTCACCGAGGTTGACCCGATCTGCGCCCTGCAGGCCGCGATGGACGGGTTTGAAGTCGTGCTGCTGGAGGATGTCGTCAACGCCGCCGACATCTTCATCACCACCACCGGCAACCGCGACGTGATCCGCATCGAACATATCCGCGAGATGAAGGATATGGCCATCGTCGGCAACATCGGCCACTTCGACAATGAAATTCAGGTCGCCGCCCTGAAAAACCATAAATGGACCAATATCAAGGAACAGGTCGACATGATCGAAATGCCGAATGGCAATCGTATCATCCTGTTGTCCGAAGGCCGCCTGCTGAACCTCGGCAATGCCACCGGCCATCCGTCCTTCGTGATGTCGGCGTCCTTTACCAATCAGGTGCTGGCGCAGATCGAACTGTGGACCAAGGGCAGCGAATATCAGCCCGGCGTCTATATCCTGCCAAAGGCGCTGGACGAAAAGGTCGCCCGCCTGCACCTGAAAAAGATCGGGGTCAAGCTGACCGAACTGCGCCGCGATCAGGCCGATTATATCGGCGTCAAGGTCGAAGGGCCGTTCAAGTCCGAACATTACCGCTACTGAACGCCGCTGCAAGGCCGTCCGGAAACACGCAAGGCGCACCCTTGCGTGTTTTCTTTTGGCGCAGCCTGCCGCCGATTGCGGTTTTTTCCCCCGACTTTTTGCTTGTCTGAATGCGCCATTTGCCTAAGGTCACACCGCGTGCCGCCAAAGGGGCGGTTTTTTGACAAGTACAGTCGAGGGGGACGAAGTAATGAGCAAGCGTGACGAACTGATCGCCAAATATGCCGACGATCTGAAAACCAAATGCAAGATGACGCCGGATATGGCGTTCCTGACCAAGGTGACCATTGGCTGCGGCCCTGCCATCTATAATACCGACAGCGCGACCGTTGCGGGCAGCGATGCGTCGGAACTGGAAACCGTCAAGAACAACTTCCTGATCAAGAAACTGGGTCTGGCAGACGGGCCAAAGCTGATGGAGGCGATCAACGCCGTCATCGACACTTACGGGCGTTCCGAGCGCAGCAAATATCGCGCCGTGATCTACTACATGCTGGCCAAACACTTCGGCAAGGAATCCGTCTACAAGTGATCCGATCCGTCGGATGTCAGAACGCCCGCACATCCGCTGCGGGCGTTTTTGCTTTTCCGGCGCATCCCCAAGCATGCCCTGTCATAACCCGGTGCTGCCCCTCCCCCTTGTGAGGGGGGGTCAGGGGTGGGGGGCTGACCTTCGAAAAAAGCACGATCACGCAATGTTTCAAAAGTGTTGATTTACCCTGTGGATAACTTTGCAAACTACTGAAGATATGGATTAATACCAAAAATTGACAGCCGTCAATTTGCTACCAAAAACGGCTCTGCCGCATTCGACGCGTATCTGACTCAACTTGTCCACGCTTGCCATTTGCGCAGGCACCCTGATTCCCCCTATACATATCTCAACGCGGCAGGACGCCACGGACCCTTTTCAGATACACATGCCGAGCCAGGGGGTGCATGTGGGGTGGATGGAGGGTTCTGATGGGGTCGGAACCCTCCATTTTCATGTCAAAGCTGTCGAAAGGTAAACATAGCCGCTTTGAGCCCTGAGCGGTCATTGAGCGCTTACTTTCTTGCCCGGAATCAAGGGCGAAGCCCGCCGGGCCGCGCCTGACCGCCCCCCGTGGGCGGGCGCGGTTGCAACGTTACCGCCTAGAATTGCGGTGGGAGGGGTTGA
>JANNKX010000114.1:0-2096 GCA_031396505.1 Rhodobacterales bacterium | reverse complement strand
GCGGCGTTCTGTCTGGGGTCGGTGATGACCTTTCCGGGGCCGGTGGAACGGATGCAGGGGGCGGCGTTCGTGAACGTCTTTGACGCCGAGGCCGTGGGGCCGCAGGGCTGGGGGCAGGGGCGGGCGGATGCAGAGGCGCTGCTGATGCTGGCGCAGAGGATTCTGGGGGATGACGATGCGCTGCATCTGTTTGAGGCGGAGGCCCGCGCACAGGGGCGCAGTGGCTATTTGCCGGACCCGACACCGGAGGTCTTTACCAATGTGGAGCGGCAGTTGGCGGGGTCGATTGGGGCGGCGGCAGCGCATGCGATGATTGCAGACCTGACGGGGCGGGCGACGGTGACGGTGGATGATCTGATGGCGATGGCGAATGAAACGGCGGCGATCATCGAAAATCAGGCGCGGCTTGAGGCGCAGCAGGAAGAACTGACACGGACGGCGCGGGCGCTGCGGGATGCAAATGAAAAACTGACGCAATTGTCGGTGCAAAAGGATGCGTTTTTAAGCCAGATCAGCCATGAATTGCGCACGCCGATGACGTCGATCCGGGCGTTTTCGGATATTCTGGCGGAAGGTGATGTGCCGCCGGAGATGGTGGCGCAATCGGGGCGGGTGATCCACGAAGAGGCGCTGCGCCTGACGCGGCTATTGGATGATTTGCTGGACCTGAGCGTGCTGGAGGCAGGGACTGTGCAACTGACGCTGGCGCAGGCCAATCTGTCGGTGTTGATTGACCGGGCGCTGGTGGCCGCGCGGCATGTGCAGGCGGATCGTGATTTCACGATTCAGCGCGATCTGCCAGCAGAACAGATTTTCGTGCGCAGTGATGCGGACCGGCTGGTACAGGTGTTCATCAACCTGATTTCAAATGCGCGCAAATATTGCGATGCGGGCCTGCCGGAATTGCGCATCGTGGTGCGGCAGCGTGGCGGGCGGGTGATGGTGGATTTCATCGACAACGGGCGGGGCATCGCAAAAGAGGCGCAAGGTTTGATCTTTGAGAAATTCGCACGCCTGACGGACCAGACACGCGCCGGTGGGGCGGGCCTTGGCCTTGCGATCTGCCGCGAGGTGATGGCAACGCTGGGGGGCACGGTGAGTTACCTGCCGGGGCAAGGGGGGGCTGCATTCCGGGTGGTATTGCCATTGCGGATCGACCGGGCGGCGGCGGCCTGAGGGTTTATCTTAACCGGGCTGTAACCTTCTTTTGGCACTGCTGGGGCATCTGATCGCGGGGATGGATCGCATGGCCGCTGATGGCAGCGCAAAGGCAGAGGGCGATACGGTGCTGCGGCGCCGCTTGCGGCGCAGCATTGCGGATGGTGCGGCGATGGCGGGTGGCGCGGTTGAACGCGCGTGGGATATGGCCCTGCGCCGCGCAGCACAGGACATGCTGTCTTTGCGGGTGGATGTGACGGGGTGCCGGTTGCGCCGTCTTTCGGTGACCGAACTGCTGGAACTGCCGGGTGCGCGGTCCTTGATCGGCATTCTGGACGGCCCGCATGAGGCGATGGGGGTGATCGTGCTATCGCCCGAGGTGCTGTCAGGGCTGGTGGAGGTGCAGACGCTGGGCCGGGTATCGGCGAACCCGCCGATGGCGCGCAAGCCGACGCGGACGGATGCGGCGATGGTGGCAGGCTTTTTCGACGCAACGCTGGCGGAAATGGAAATGGGGCTGCACGGCACGCATGAACTGGCCAGCGTTGCGGGCTTTCGCTATGCGTCATTTCTGGATGATCCGCGCCCGCTGGGCCTGATGCTGGATGACCCGCTGTGGCAGGTAATCGAGGCGGATCTAATTCTGGCGGAGGGGATCAAGACGGGGCGTATCTTGCTTGCGTTGCCCGCGCGGGGGCGGGGTGGCGACGCGCAGGCACAAGATCCGCGCGAGGCGGCGTTCACGGCATCCCTGATGGCGCAGGTGGGCCACGCCGAATGCAAGCTGGATGCGATTTTGCTGCGCCTGTCGATTGATCTGACGCAGATGATGGCCCTTGGCGTCGAAGATGTGCTGATCCTGCCGGGGGCAAGCCTTGATCTGGTGCAGTTGGAAACACCGGATGGGCGGCGGATGGCCACGGGGCGGCTGGGGCAGG
>JANNKX010000011.1:0-1885 GCA_031396505.1 Rhodobacterales bacterium | reverse complement strand
CGCTGGAAGAGGTCGTGCTGGCCCTGCAACTGCACGCCGATCTGTACCGCACCTGCCCGTTGTAGGGAATGATCGCAACTGACGTGCGATTTTCTTCGTCGGCCACAAGCACGGTGTCGACGAACTCCTTGGCTGCTGTTTTCAGGTTGGTCAGCTTGGTGCCTGCCATCGACCCCGACACGTCCAGCACCATGGCAATCTCGATGTCGGTGATGCGCTGTTCGGCCGAAGACGCCCCCGGGATCTGGAATTGGTCGATGCCGACGAGCCCGGCGAAGAACGTCGGCTTTTCAGCCATCGCAAAGGCCTCAACCTGGCGGAAGTTCAACCCTTCGGTCACTTCCACGTCGGTCAGATACTGGGTCAGCCCCTCCTTGTGCACATAGTCGCGGCACACCTCTTCGGGGTCCAGACCCTGTGCCAGCGCCGCCGCCGCAAGCGTGCAGCGGTCCAGCGTCTGTTGCAGCGATGTGCGCACCTGTTCATAGCGCATCAGGTCCACGGCCAGACCGCCGCACATGACCATCAGCGTAAACAGGATCATCGAGAAGGTGGCAATATTGCCATCCTCGGAACGGAAACGACGTGCCGCGCGATGCGCAAGGCTCTGGGAAACGTGGTCCAGCATATCTTGTCCCCTTCACCGCATGACCGGACCAATTCCGGCACGCAAATGTAGTTGTGCATGGCAACGAAAGCCCTGCTCCTGAGGCGGAAATGTGGCATTCCGCTTGCGGTCAAAATTGAATTGCACAGGGACGGAAACAGTCGGACGATCCGGCGATCATTGTTCGCGATCCCGTCAGTGACGCAGCTTATGCACGAATGAAAGTCGCCTTCTGCGTGTGCCCGGAGCGATCATTTCGGCGAAAATCCGCGTCGATTCGAATCATTTCAGCGGATTCTGGCGCGTCGATTTAGAATGAATTCTTTACAAATCGGCACTAGGGTCTGGCCGGGCGCATATTCCCGCGCTTTGCCAGACAGGGAGAATGGCATGCAAGTCCAAGGTGAACCCAGCTTTCGGGACTCGGTCGATCTGATGTTCAACCGCGCGGTTGGTCTGATGGATCTCAGCCCGGGGTTGGAGCAGAAGATCCGCGTCTGCAACTCCACCTATACTGTGCGCTTTGGCGTCCGTCTGCGCGGCAAGATTGAAACCTTTACCGGCTACCGGTCGGTGCATTCCGAACATATGGAACCCGTGAAGGGCGGCATCCGCTATGCGCTGTCGGTCAATCAGGACGAGGTTGAGGCGCTGGCCGCCTTGATGACCTATAAGTGCGCACTGGTGGAAACGCCGTTTGGCGGCTCAAAGGGGGGCCTTTGCATCGACCCGCGCGCGTGGGATGTGCATGAGCTGGAACTGATCACGCGCCGCTTTGCCTATGAGCTGATCAAGCGCGATCTGATCCACCCCGCGCAAAACGTGCCCGCCCCGGATATGGGCACAGGGGAGCGTGAAATGGCGTGGATTGCCGATCAATATGCGCGGATGAACACTACCGACATCAACGCCAAGGCTTGCGTGACGGGCAAACCGCCCCATGCAGGCGGCATTCAGGGCCGGGTGGAGGCGACGGGGCGCGGCGTGCAATACGCCTTGCGCGAATTCTTCCGCCACCCCGAAGATATTGCTGCGGCAAAATTGTCGGGCAGCCTTGATGGCAAGCGCGTCATCGTGCAGGGCCTTGGCAACGTGGGCTATCACGCGGCGAAGTTCCTGTCCGAAGAGGATGGTTGCAAGATCATCGCCGCGATCGAACGCGACGGTGCGCTGGTTGATGACAAGGGCCTCGATATCGAGGATATTCACCAGTGGATGGTCAAGCACGGCACCATCAAGGGCTATGCCGGGGCCACTTATGTGGAGGACGGCGCGCAT
>JANNKX010000399.1:0-6230 GCA_031396505.1 Rhodobacterales bacterium | reverse complement strand
CCCTGCAGCCAGACCCATGCCCGTTCCACCACGCTCAGCATCACGATGATCAAGATGAAGGTGACAAGGTTGCCAAAGCCGCGCAGAAATGTGGCGCGCAGCAGGCCCGGCATCACGCTGTAAAGGCCATAGCTGGCCGCGACCAGACCCGTCGCCAGACATAACCCCACCAGATGCAGCCAGACTGGCGTTTTCGCGTCATCCGCCATCACATTCTCCGCACGCTGCCAGCGTCGATCCGAAAGATCAGCAGATCGTCGCGCCGTTCCAGCCGCCCTTCCATGACTACCGGCACCGCCGTCAGGTCATACAGCGCGTCTGGCATCGGGCCGCCATCGGCGTCCGCCAACAGCACCACGGTCGTCCCCTCGACCGGCAATTCCATCACCAATACGGGCGGCAACCCGCTGAGGATGCACAGATTGGCGCAGGCCTTGTGCGCAAGGCCCGTGCCCGGTTTCATCGCGCCCGCGTAACATTTGCCATCGCAAATCTCGCCCGCCAACCGCCAGCGCCCCAGATCCTGCGTCGCCGCAGGCGCAAAATCGGGCAGGGCCACATCGCTTTGCACAACTGCGTTCGGGCGCACCAGCAGCATCTCCATATCGCCCCGGCGCACGAAAATGCCGCCCACATCCACGGTGACCGGTCCCACCGATTGCGTTTGCCCCTGCACCCCGAATTTTTCTTGCCCGCCCAGCAGCACCGCGCGCGCAGGCCCCGCGTCCGACGCCGCCACCCGCAGCACCGGGTAGGGCAGGGGGTCGATCACCCCGGTCAGCGTACCCCCGCGCAAGTCATCGGCATAGCGCCCCGGTCCGGGGTCCGCCGCCCCCATCGGCAGCATCACGGCCATTGCCACCAGCAGCGCAACCATGGCCGCCCCCGCAGCCAGCGCAAAGTTGCGGATCGGGGCTGCGACCTTCTGGAAATAACCCACAAAGAACGGATCCGATGGTTTGGCAGTCATGGCACGGCCTCATCTTGTGAAATGGCCACCGGCGGCACGATCGTGCCCAACGGCAGGGCCACCGGATCAACCCAGATCGCGTGCCCGTCCAGACGCAGGCGGTATTTGCGGATCCGCTCCTTGAACGGCGGCGGCGAACAGCCATCCTCAAGCCGGTATTGATACCCATGCCACGGGCAGGTCACCTGACCCAGCACCACCTTGCCTTCGCCCACCGGCCCGCCCTGATGCGAACACACATTGGACAGCGCCGACAAGCGGCCCTTGAACCGGAACACTGCAATCCGCTCGCCCCCGGCGCCGGCACCAATCAATGCGCGGCCTTCCGTCATGTCACGCAGATCGCCGATCAGGGTCCAGCCGTCGGTCGCCTGCCCGGCATCATAAACGTGCTCACGCGCGACCTCGCGCTGCCCTGCCAGCACATGCAGCGTCACCAGCAGCGTCACACTCGCCGCCACCGTGACAATCATCACCGGGTTTTCACCCGCCGCCAGCGGCCCCAATGCCACATGCAGAACGATGGATGCGTAGGCCGCATAGACCATCATATGCAGCCATTTCCATAACCGTGCCGTCAGGAATGAAAGCCAGAAATCATGGCTGGTGACGGCCATCATCACCAGCACCGCAAGTCCGAATATGCCGAACACTTCGAACGGAAAGCCGATGATCTGACCATAGCTGGTGTTGGCGGTAAACAGCCCTTCCAGTTTCGATGTCGCCGCAAAGGCGAAATACCAGTCCAGCACGGCCATGGCATGCGTGATGGCCACCACCGCCGTGATGACCCCGAAATGCCGCCGATTGTACAACAGTGGTAAAAATCGTGTGTCGATCCGCGCCAAGGGGCCAATCGCCAACACCAGCGTCAACAGCAGAAAGGCACAGCTGCTAAACGCCCGCATCCGGTGAATGGGCGCATTGATCGCCGCGACCGATGGTGACAACAACGGTGCAAGCTGCAGGTACAACAGCAGATATGCCACCACTCCCGCCACCAGAAACGCGTCGTAAGTCAGCTTGTTGCGGTTCCACAGGACGGGTTTGTAGGCGTGGCTCATCCGCCCGCCCCGTCTGTTGCGGGCGGTTCCAACTGCACCGGCGCGCGTTCATAAACCGGCCCCGGCGCAAGTGCGAGGATCACCCCGATGGCCAAGGGCAGCCCGATGGCCAGCATGGTCCAGATCCGCGCATGGGCCTTGCGCTGACTGCGGATCACGTGCCGTCCCCCGCTTGCCGTGCCAGTGCCGCCCAGCGGATAATCACCAGCGGCCACAGCAGGATCAGCCCCGGCATCAGCAGGGGCCGCACGGCATAGGCCCCGCGCGCCGCCGGATCGACCCGGTCGATCCCCACCAGCACAAAGGCCAGTGCGACGGCGACACCGATGCCGCCGTAAACCCATGCAACAGTGACCAACAGATCAGCCATACTGTCAAACCAGTGCCGTTGCCGGGATCGCCGCACCCGTGACCACGGCCCCCGCAGGCGACACCAGAAACGCGATGAGGTTGGCAATCGATTGCGGTGTGATCCAGATATCGGCTTTTGCATTCGGCATGGACGCGCGGTTTACCGGCGTGTCGATGGTGCCCGGCAGCACGCAATTGGCCGTGATGCGGTGGCTGCGATGTTCTGCGGCAATCGTTTCCATCAGCCGGATCACGGCGGCCTTTGATGCGGCATAGGCTGCCTGACCCGCAGTCGCCTTGATCCCCGGTTGCGCGGCAATATGCACGATGCGCCCATGCCCTGCATCCATCAGCGCCGGTAGCACCGCCGCACTGGTGATCAGGGCGATCTTGGCGTTCAGCAACATCATCAGATCCCACTGTTCCAGCGCGTCTTCCGTCACTTTGCCGGTGGCAAAGCCGCCCACCGTGTTCACCAGTCCCGTCACCCGGCCAAACCGCGCCACACCCGCCGCCACCACGCCGTCGACATCGGCCTTGTTGGAAAGATCGCGCCCGCCCAGCATCAGGAAACGGTCAGGGTCCATCCCATCGGCGATCGCCGCAAAGTTTGCCGCGGATCGATCAGCGCAGATTACGCGCGCCCCGTTTTGCGCCAGAACCCGCGCCACGACTGACCCCAGATTTCCCGACGCCCCGGTCACGATGATGCACTCATTTTCCAACATCATGTTCTTTGCCCTTGCCTTGCCTGCTTGCCCGTTCCGCCTTCGGGGTCACTCTACATTCGCCTGTGCCGCCGCAGCCGATGCCGCGCGGTCTGCCTTCATCTGTGCATGCCACACATCGAACACCCGCACCCCCACCTCATGTCCCCTGGCGGCATGCCATGGTGCCACGGCCAGCGTCTGTTGCGCATCAGCCAGCCCTTCGGCCCAGCGTTGTTCCATAGTGGCGCGGCTGAATTCATAGTCCTTCTGCGATCCCTGCGGCGCGTCCGGACGGTAGATCAGCTGCACAATATCCATCTGCGTCACGCAACCCATTTTGTACAGCCTACGCGCCTCGGGCGTCTTGGCAAGTTCTGGTGGCAGCAGCGCGATCAATTCGTTGATCGCATGGCGCACCTCATGCTTTTCGGCGTGAACATCCGTGTTCATCCGTGTCCGGCTGGCATAGCGGATGTCTTTTTCCCGCTCGGCTACGGCTTCCAGCGTGGTCGGAACCGCGCCATAGCCATGAAACACATCCACCTGAAAAATCAACCGGCTGCGGCGCGGCAACTGATCCAGCACATAGGCCAGCGGCGTGTTCGACACGACCCCGCCATCCCAGTAATGCTCGCCGTCGATCTCGACTGCCGGGAAACCGGGCGGCAAAGCACCGCTTGCCATGATGTGTTCCGGGCGGATCGTGATCTTGGCACTGTCGAAATAGGCAAATCCACCTGTGCGTACATTCACGGCACCCACGCTCAGCCGTGGTTCTGACGCTGCATTGATCCGGTCGAAGTCTACCAGACGCTCCAGCGTCGCCTTCAAGGCGTTGGTATCATAGTAACTGACGGGCGGTGTTGGCGACACCCACTCCAACACTTTGCGCGGCGCAAAAAAGCCGGGCTGGCCAAACAGCATGGCAGCCTGTGCATAGACCCGCTGATGTACCGATGCCAGCGCCTCGAATTGGCCCAGCGGCCAGCCGACGGCCGTTGCCGTGATCTGTTCCCAGAACTGCTGCAACTGATGCACCCGCGTTTCGGGCGGATTGCCTGCGATGACGGCGGCATTGATCGCCCCGATGGAAATGCCTGCCACCCAGTCCGGAAGATACCGTGCCTCGGCCAGGGCCGCATAGACGCCTGCCTGATAACTGCCCAACGCACCACCACCCTGCAAGACCAGTGCGATCTTCTCCGGCGGCGGCGTTGCGGCGTTATGACCCGACTGTATGTTCATGGCATGCGTCCCCAATTTTCTGTTATCCGTGCGGTACGACAGTTTTGTTCCGGACGCAGGCTAAGCCTGATCCGGCAGCACAAATTTGCCGGCAAGAACGCCTGCAATGGTCAAAACAATGGCAACGCAGGCCAACATCGCATGCCAGCCGTACACAGTATACACCTGACCCAGCACAATTGCGCCAACAAGCCCGCCTGAAAAATAGCTGGCAAGATACAGCCCGCTTGCTGCCGCCCGGTCACCCATGGCTGCGCGCGCAACAAACCCGGTGGCCAAGGCCTGCGCCAGAAACGTGCCAATCGCGACCAACGCCATCCCTGCCAGAACGCCCGGCAGCCAGTTCAGCGCCATCAGCGCGACGCCCAGAACCGCCAGCGCCAGCCCGCTCCAGGTCGCCTTGCGCACGCCGATGTACCCGGCGAGTGCGCCCGCCTGCGCCGTGGTCAGGATCGAGGGCAGGAACACGAAATAGACCGAACCAAGCGCCATCATCGAAAGGCCGAACCGGGCCGCCCCAAGCTCGAAATTGACATATGTGAACACGCCGATGAACACGAACAGGATGCAGAACCCGAACGCGAACGCCGCGCGCAGTTTGGGATTGCCAAGGTGCATCACCACCGCGGTCAAAGGCGAGCGTGCGTGATCGACGCCCTGCTTCATCTTGGGCGATCGGTGGATGGTGGCGGCCACCAGTGCCGCCCCCACAAGGTTCAGCACGGCAAAGACGTAGAAACTGACGTCGATGCCATATTCGCCCGCCACGCCCGACGCCACATAGCGGCCGATCAGGTTCGAGGCGACGTTGCCCGTGACATAGGCCCCGAACGCCCGTGTTGCGGCGGCCCCCGTCATCTGCTCGCCCAAGTAGGCCAGCGTCAGGCTGAACGCGGTTGCCATGCAAAGGCCCTGTGCCACGCGCAGCGCTGCAAACACCGTGACGGTCGGAGCCCAGGCAAGCAGGACGGTCGGGATGGCGAGAAGTGCCAGCGCCGCGATAATACCGGAGCGGCGGTCGATGCGGTCGGCGAACAGCGCGACGCCAAGGCTCGCCACCGCCATGCCAAAGGTGCAGGCGCTGACGGCGGCCCCCATCGCGGCGGGCGACACGCCGTAGCGCTGTGTCAGGCTGGGGATGATCACCTGCGTCGCAAACAGATCGACCAACGTCAGAAACGCGATGACCGCGATCAGCAGGAACCGCAAGGCCCTGCCGATCCCGCCCGACCACAATCCGCTGGCGGGGGCGCTGCTCAAGGCATCGCTCTTGCAGTTTCATACCGCAGATTGATCCCGACAGAGACCGCGGATCGCTGTCGTGTCACGGCTCGAAACCGACGTAAGGTGCTGCGTCGCTGTTGTAGGGCAGGATGTCCGTCGACAGGAACGTGACGACTTCGTTGCCGGTGTTTTCCCACCAATGCGAGTAGCCTGGGCCGAATTCCTCGGTCACCGAACCTGCCGTGTGGACGATCGGAACCGCGCAATAGCTGTTGTGTTCGGTCACGGTGCCTTTGACGATGTAAACGATCGCCGGGCGGTCGTCGTGGCTGTGGGTGGGCACGAACCCGCCCGCCGCCATTTCCAGCCGCCGCATCCGGAATACGAAGCCGCCCATCTCACGCCAGCCTTCCAGACGAATGTTGGCGATGACTTCGCGCGTCAGGGCTTTCGACGGAATGGCTTCCAGCTCGCGCGGCGTTGTCAGTTTGTGTTCCGGCGGGCAGCCTTCGGCAAAGGCGGTCGTCGACATCAGGCTAAAGCTAAGGCCCACGATCAACTGCATGGCGAATTTTGTCTTCATGGATTGTTCCCTTTCAACCAATGCCGAACCGATTCGGCACCCGGAATATCACCCGGACCCGCGCCGCGCGGCAGCCGTCCTGG
>JANNKX010000354.1:0-23586 GCA_031396505.1 Rhodobacterales bacterium | reverse complement strand
GTCCGCGGGCGAGAAGCGGATGCTGGCCAAGGCCAGGCAGATCCTGGTGTCCGAATTGGCACTCGCCGAGGGCACCAACGAACTCAAGGCCGAGGGCATCCTCGACGAGGTTCTGGCCATCGCGCCCCGCGTGTCAGGTGTCAGCCCCGGTTCATCCGGTTACTGATCAGGTCGTCCACCACCGACGGATCGGCGAGGGTTGAGGTATCGCCAAGGGCTGCAAAGTCGTTTTCGGCAATCTTGCGCAGGATACGGCGCATGATCTTGCCCGACCGGGTTTTCGGCAGACCCGGCGCCCATTGAATGAGGTCGGGTTTCGCAATCGGGCCAATTTCAGTGCGCACCCATGCCTCGAGCCCCTTGCGCAGTGCGTCTGTCGCCTCGACCCCGCGCATCAGCGTGACATAGGCGTAAATCCCTTGCCCCTTGATGTCGTGCGGATAGCCCACCACGGCGGCCTCGGCCACATCGGCATGCGCCACCAGCGCGCTTTCAATCTCGGCCGTGCCCATCCGGTGCCCCGACACGTTCAGCACGTCATCGACGCGCCCCGTGATCCAGTAATACCCATCCGCATCGCGCCGACATCCGTCACCAGTGAAGTAGTACCCCTTGTACTGGCTGAAATACGCCTCTTCAAACCGCGCATGATCGCCCCACAGCGTGCGCATCTGCCCCGGCCAACTGTCTGCGATGCACAAAACCCCTTCGGTCGCCCCGTCCGGTTGCACCGCCGCCGTCGCGGGATCCAGCACCACAGGTTTCACGCCAAAGAACGGCACCGTCGCCGACCCCGGCTTGGTCGGGATAGCACCCGGCAAAGGTGTGATGATATGCCCGCCCGTTTCGGTCTGCCAGAACGTGTCGACGATGGGCAGTTTGCCCTTGCCGATATGGGTGGAATACCAGTTCCACGCCTCGGGGTTGATTGGCTCGCCCACTGTGCCCAGCAGCTTCAGGCTGGAAAGATCGTGGTTTTCAACCCATTGCGGCCCCAGTGCCATCAGACTGCGGATCGCTGTCGGGGCTGTGTAAAACTGCGTGACCTTGTGTTTCGCAATCACGTCCCAGAACCGCCCGGCATCGGGAAAAGTCGGCACGCCCTCGAACATCACGGTCGTGGCACCATTGGCCAAGGGGCCATAGACGATATAGCTGTGCCCCGTGACCCAGCCCACATCCGCCGTGCACCAGAAGACATCGCCGTCGTGGTAATCGAAGGTCATCTGATGCGTCATCGCCGCATACACAATATAGCCGCCCGTCGTATGCACCACGCCCTTGGGCTTGCCCGTCGACCCGGACGTATACAAAATGAACAGCGGGTCTTCGGCATTCACTTCCGCAGGCGTGCAATCCGCGCTCGCCGTTGCCATTTCCGCCAACAGATCAATGTCGCGGCCTTCGGTCCAAGTCGTTTGCCCGCCCGTGTGTTTGACCACCAGACTTTTCACCCGGTCATCGCAATGCAGCAAGGCCGCATCCGTATTCGCCTTCAACGCCGTCGCCTTGCCTGCGCGCGGCGCATAATCCGCCGTGATGACAATCCGTGCGTCGCTGTCATTGATCCGGTTCGCCAGCGCATCTGCCGAAAACCCGCCAAACACCACCGAATGAATCGCCCCGATCCGCGCACAGGCCAGCATCGCATAAGCCGCCTCCGGGATCATCGGCATATACAGCACCACCCGGTCGCCCCGTTTCACGCCCTGTGCCTTCAGCACATTCGCCATGCGACAGACCTGATCGTGCAGCGCGCGGTAAGTGATGTGGCGCGCGGGCGTCTTCGGATCATCCGGTTCCCACAGGATCGCCGTCTGGTCGGCACGGGTGGCAAGGTGGCGGTCGATGCAATTTGCGCTGATGTTCAGCGTGCCATCCTCGAACCAGCGGATGTCGATGTTGCCGGTTGCGAATGAGGTGTTCTTGATCTTCGTGGGTGGCTTGATCCAGTCGATCCGGCGCGCCTCTGCCGCCCAGAACGCATCCGGGTCCGCGATGGATGCTGCATAACGTGTGGCATACCCGTCTGCGTCGATATGCGCACGCGCCACGAAATCCGTGTCTGGCGCATGCATGTCTGCATGTTCGGTCATCGCAATCCCCCCGTGGGCGACCGCGTTGTCAGGTGCGCCCGGCATGTTTATAACTTATTTGTGAAAGAATTGCTAACCCATTTTGTTTGTTTATTTATCTTGTAAATTAATTGACCAGTTATCAAGGGTTTTTGTAAAGTTGCGAAAATGCGCCTTGCGTTCAACAGCACCGCCACGCAGGCCCCGCACAGCCCGTGCCACACGCCGCCGCCGCCCGTTTTTTCGCATCATACCCACCCTTGCCGGTGCGGCCCGCAACCCCCAGACTGATTCCTGCTGCGCAAAAGGAAAACACCAAGGCCGTCCGCGACCCGATCCACCCTGCCGATGATGCCGCCCATGCGCTGGCCCAAACCTTGTTGCGTGACAGCCGCCATGCGGCCCTTGCCTATACCGATCCCGCCACCCACAGCCCCGGCATCAGCCGCATTGCCTTTGGCCGTGTCGGTGCACACCTTGCCACCCTGATATCGGCGCTTTCGGCACATCACGCGGGGCTTGCGGGCAACCCCGCCTGCGCCATCATGTTGGGTGATCCGGGGCCGAAGGGCGACCCCCTGATACATCCGCGCCTGATGATCCCCTGTCACGCCGCCTTTGTGGCCCGCGCTGATGCCAGCCATCCCGCCCTGCGCGCCGCATGGCTGCTGGATCACCCCAAGGCCGCGCTGTATGTGGACTTTGCCGATTTCGCCTTTGTCAGGCTGGCCCCGCAAAACGCCGTGCTGAACGCCGGTTTCGGCAAGGCTTATCGTCTGTCGCCTGCCGATCTTCTGCCATAGCAAAAGGGGCGGTCCACGCAGGACCGCCCCCCTTTCAGTCCGTTCATGACATCAGTTCGGGTTGTCGCACCGTACCGATACCATCGCGCGCCCTTTCACGGCAGTCGGCCATTTCAGATGCACCTGCGTCTGCCCTGTGCCCTGTTCCACCAGCGCATAGGGTGCCACGTATTGCACCACGTTCGTTGCATTCGTGATGGTGCCCTTCGGCATCACCGCCTGCACATTGCGCGCCCGCGCCCCGAACGGCAGAAACGCCCCCGCATCCACCACCCATGTCGCCGAATCCGTGTTCTGCACATGTTCGTAGATCACCGGCGCTTGCGTGAACTGGTTCACCCCGTTGAACGCGTTGTTGGTGAAGTTGATGTTGCGAAACCGCGTGTAATCAAACCCCGCCACCGTCGCATCCACCGCCTCGATCCGGTCAATCGTGCCGCTGATCGTGCGGAACGTGTTTCCCGTCACGCTCATGTTGCTTAACGTGTGGCCTGGCCCTTTGGGCGACATCACGATCCAGCGGAAACTTGGCAGCACGTTGATCGACACAAAGATGTTGCCCGTGATCGTCAGCCCCCCGAACGAAAACTCTGTGTCAAATTCGGGCCGCGCATCATGTTCGTTCGAGATTTCGATGAAGAAGTTGTCGATGTAATTCCCCGTCAAAATCGCGTTCGACGTTGGCGTCGTGAACACCAGCCCCGCCCGGCGCAGGCCCGGCATCTCATCGTCGCCACCGAAAAAGTGGTTGCCCACAAAGATATGCGTCGTGCCTGCCACCACACCAAAGGTGCCAAAGCGTGACGCCCGGTTGCCCCGGATTTTCGCATCATTCGCGTTGACGTTAAACACCACCGTCTTGCGGTTTTGCGCAGGCAGCGTCTGTTCGTTCGATGCAAACATGCAATTGTCGATCAGCAGATCCTGGCAGCCGCGTCCGTGCGATGTGATCCCCCGGTCCGCAGGCCGCGTGATGCTGCTTAGCGCCACGCGGAACGTATCACCCTCCGGGGCCAGCAGAATACCACTGGCAACCCCGTTGCACTGCAGTTCCATCCCCGTCAGCTCGAACTTGGAAAACTTGGAAAATCCGCTGAAATCCAGCAGGTATTTATAGCGCGTGAAGGTATAGGTCCGCGTGCCGATTGCATTCCACAACGGCTGGCTCAATTCCACCGTGCCGCCCGGAATATCCACCGATTTGACGTAAACCTCGCGCCCCACGCCTGTGCCCGTGACATGCGCGCCCACCGGGATATTGGCCACATTCGCCACCCCCGTCAGGCGCATGATATCGGTCAGCCCATAGCTTGCCACCGATGTCACCACGGTCGCATTCCACGCAGGGTCCGCCACTGCGTTCAGCATCCCGTTGGTGATCAACCGCCGGATTTCAAATGTCGGCAGCCCCGCAATCGCCGCCACGTTCAATGGCCCCGGCAGATCAACCCGCCGCCCCCGCAGATCAAGCGCCACATGATCCGCATTGAAAAACAGCGCCTGCAACGCCTTGGTGAACGCCTCCAACTCGGTGCCGAACGCCGAGGTATAGCTGTCCAGATCGAAATTCCGCCGCAAAATCAGGCGTGACGCCGCAGGCTGCGTCACCCGGCCTTCAAACCGCACCGGGTTGTCAATCGTCAGGTGCCCCGCGATCCGGTAGGTGCCCTTTGACACCACCACCGTCCGCCCCGCCGCCGCCGTATCCGCCGCCTCGAATGCCGCCGTGTCATCGGCGATATTGTTGCCGACCGCCCCATAGTCGCGGACATCGACCCAATCCATCAGCTCGCGCAGGAACACCGCCGTCACATCTTCGACCGTCACATCGTCGATCCGTACCACGCCGCCGCTGGTGCCCGTCAGATCAAGGCCAAGATGCGCGTAAACCGGCTGCAGGCCCCAGAACAGGTTCACCCCCATGCGGTTTGATGACGCGATGATCGCGCTTACCGTCACCACCTGACCATAGGTCGTCAGTTGCGTGATGGGCCCCGTCGTGGTCACCCCACCCACCTGCGTGCCGTTCGACAGCGCCGGATAGCCCGCGATCCGCACCCCCGGCAATGGCCCTGCCACCGCCTTCACCCGCACCGTCACCCGCAGATACAGCCCCGGCTGATACGGGATTTGCTGAAACGACCGCACCTTCTGCACCGAATCCAGCTTTTGCAACTCCATGCAGCCCGCGAAATCGGCATCATTGGCCACATAGGCCGCATTCGCCTGCCCCGAATAAGACCCCGACCCTGCCACGCCATCGCCGCGTGACCACAGGTTCAACCCCGATACAAATGGCGGCGGGTTCAAGATCAGCCCGTCGGTAATTGCCTTGTTCATGCGTCAATCCTCTCTGCGCGAAAGGCGGCCAGCAATGGCCCCCCGATGGCCGAGAGAATTATCAACCCGTTCTTAACGCATGGTCAGGCGACCGCGCGCTGGTGCCCGCAGGCAGGCAACGGCATCAGACCCCGATGCCCGCCGAAGGCAGGATCTGTACCGCGTTGATCTGCCAGCCATCCGCCGTCTGGATCATCATGTAGTCCAGCAGATGCGTCGATCCTGCCTGATCCGTGATCATCACGCGTTGCCACAGATTGCCCGCCACCTCGCGCAGTTCCAACATCTGCACATCCCGCGGGCGGTGCACCATCGGGAACCCTTGGGTCACCATCGCCCCAAAATTTTCCGGCGTGCCGAACATGCTTTTGATCGTCGGGCTGGCGAATGTGAATGCCGTTGCGAAATCATCCGCAATAAAGGCATCCAACTGGTTCTGGATCGTGCCTTCAATCGCAGGGTTGCGGGGCTCGTCCGCAAAGACCGGTGCAGACATCAATGACAGGCAAATGGCGAAAATGCGTGCGCGCATGTGGTATCCCTTCAACAATGTCCCCAATATGACATTAGACTGCCTGCACCTTTCGTCAAGAAATCCGGCCTTCCGTTACCCGCGCTCAATGCAACCCAGTGCCAAAGGTGAAATTTGCCCTACTGCATCATTCCCGATGATCACACCATCACCGCCTTTGCCCGCCGCATCGCCGCCGAACAGATCGACGGCGCGCTGCGAGGCCTGTCGCGTGGCGACCGTGATCTTGCACCCCGCATCCACGAGGCGCGCAAGGCGGTCAAGAAACTGCGCGGCCTGATCCGCCTGCTGCGCCCGTCATTCGCGGCCTACCGCATGGAAAACGATGCCCTGCGCGCGGCGGGCCATGCCATTGCAACGCTGCGCGACGCGCAGGTGATGCTGATCACCTATGATGCGATGGCGCGCGTCGCGGGCGTGGCGGACCCGGTCTTGCGCCAAAGCCTTGCCGCGCGGATCACCCGCGCCGAAACCCCCGAAATCCTTGCCGCCGCCGTGCAGGATTTTTCCGCGCGCATGGCAGCCATCCGCGACCGCAGTCAGCAATGGAAGGTCAAGGGCGCGGGCTTTGACGCACTTGAAGGCGGGCTGGAACGCACCTTTGCCGCCGCGCGTATCGCCCAACGCGCCGCCGCCCGCGCGCCGGATGACCCCGAGGCCGTGCATACATGGCGTAAACGCGTCAAGGACCACTGGTATCAGGTGCGCCTGTTGTGCCCGATCTGGCCTGACATGATGCAACCCATCGTGACCGCCGCCGATACGCTGGGCGAGGTTCTGGGCGATCACAATGACCTGTCGACCCTGATTGCCGCTCTGCCACCCGGCCCAAACACCGCCGCGATTGTGCAGGCCGCACAGGCGCGCCAAACGGCATTGCGCGCCACGGCGCACCCGCTGTCGCGCCGCCTGTTCGCAGGTCCGCCCGACGCAACGCTCGCCCGCTGGCACATCTGGTGGGACGTCTGGCAAGACGGGTGAGATGGGCAATCTGCCCATCGCCGCCCGATCACGCAATGTTTCAAAAGTCTTAACGCAGCCTGTGGATAACTTTTCAGGCGCGTTGTTTCAAAACGATAATTTCGAAAATTGACAGCCGTCAATTTCCCCTCAAACCAGTGCCCCCGCCAACCCCTGATCCAGCAGCGCAATGCTTTCCGCAATCCCGTATAACGCGATGAACCCGCCAAAGCGTGGCCCCTCGCTCGCCCCCAGCAGCACCTCGTACAGCGCGCGGAACCAGTCCCGCAGCGGTTCGAACCCGTGGTCCTTGCCCACCGCAAACACCATTGTCTGCAGGCCGTCCGCATCAAGGCCACCGTCCCACGCCGCCAGCCGCGCGCGCAGATCCACCATCGCCGCCCGCTCCACCTCGGTCGGCAGGCGGAACGTCCGCATCGGTGCGATCCGGTCATGGAAATACCGCACGGCAAATGCCGCCGCCGCATCCAGATCCGGGTTGTTTTCCGGTGACGCATCTGGTGCATAGCGCCGGATGAACCCCCACAGCCCCTTGGCGTCCTTGGCGCTCGATACCGCCGCAAGGTTCAACAGCATCGCGAACGGCACCACCATCCGGCTTTCCGGCACGGCCCCGGAATGGATATGCCACACCGGATTGTTCACCTGTGCATCCACGTCTTGCGTGCCGTAAGCGCGCAACTGTTGATGATATTCATCCACCGCCTTCGGGATCACATCGAAATGCATCCGCTTGGCCGTTTTCGGTTTCTGGTACATGAAATACGACAGGCTTTCCGACGACGCATAGGTCAGCCATTCATCAATCGTCAGCCCATTGCCCTTGGATTTGGAAATCTTCTGCCCGTTCTCATCCAGGAACAGCTCATAGGAATAATGGTTGGGCTTCCGCCCCCCCAGCACTTCGCAAATCCCATCGTAAATTGGCGTATTCGTGCTGTGATCCTTGCCATACATCTCGAAATCCACGCCCAAAGCCGCCCAGCGTGCCCCGAAATCCGGCTTCCATTGCAGCTTCACCTGCCCCCCCGTCACCGGCAGCGTCCATTCCCGCCCCGTCTCGTCGTCAAACGTCACCGTCGCCTCGCGGGCATCCACATGCTTGATCGGCACATACAAAACCCGCCCGGTTTCCGGATGGATCGGCAGAAAACAGGAATAGGTCTGCTGGCGTTCCTCGCGCAAGGACGCCAGCATGATCGCCATGATCTTGTCATACCGCGCCGCACAGAGCCGCAGCGTATCGTCGAACTTGCCCGAGGCATAGAACTCCGTGGCACTGATGAACTCGTACTCAAACCCGAATGTATCCAGAAACCGCCGCAGCATCGCGTTGTTATGCGCGCCAAAGCTGGGATATTCGCCGTATGGGTCCGGCACGCGCGTCAGCGGCATTTGCATATGCTCGCGCAGCATGTCCTGATTGGGCACGTTTTCGGGCACCTTGCGCATCCCGTCCACATCATCCGAAAAACAGATCAGCCGTGTCGGAATATCCGAAATCACCTCGAACGCCCGGCGGATCATCGTCGTCCGCGCCACCTCACCGAAGGTGCCGATATGGGGCAGACCGCTGGGGCCATAGCCCGTCTCGAACAGCACATAGCCCTTTTCCGGCGCCTTTTTTTCGTACCGCTTCAACAGTGCGCGTGCCTCCTCAAAGGGCCATGCCTTGGATTTCATCGCAGCGTCACGCAAAGCGGTCATCGTGGTATTCCTTACCGGGGCACATTGCCACGGCCTGTCCTCTATTGTCCCCCCCGCCGCACGTCAATAATGTGCGCGCCAATTGACAGGAGCATCC
This sequence comes from Rhodobacterales bacterium, assembly GCA_031396505.1. GTDB lineage: Bacteria > Pseudomonadota > Alphaproteobacteria > Rhodobacterales > Rhodobacteraceae > JAAFHS01. The sequence goes on along the minus strand of JANNKX010000354.1, from coordinate 15,051 downwards.
GATGTCCCAGACCCCTTCGCTTTCGCCGCAAGATGCGCTTGTGGCCGTGATGATTGCGGTCTCCGCATCGGATGAACACATGCGCACCGCCGAACTGGTGGCGATCAACCGCATGGTCAACCAGATGCCCGCGTTCCTTGGCTATGACCCCGACCGCATCCGCCAGATCAGCCAGACCGTGTTCGATCTGTTCGAAGAAGAAGAAGGCCTTGATGCCCTGTTCGGCCTGATCCGCGAGGCCCTGCCTGCGCGCCTGATCGAAACCGCCTATGCCATGGCCTGCGATGTGGCGTCCGCAGATGGCAATGTGCGTCAGTTGGAACTGGAAATGCTGGAAGAAATCCGCGATCAGCTGGCGGTGGACCGCCTGCATGCCGCTGCCATCGAATGGGGCGCGCGGGTGCGGCACATGCGGGTGTGACCACCGTTTTGTGATGACACGGCGCTGCACATTCGGATAGCCTGCATTCATTCGTATTTGCAGGAGCCGTCCGATGTTCCGCCTGACCTTCGCCTTTTCCCTCGCCCTTCTTTCCGCGCTGCTGACCGCCCCCGCCGCACAGGCCTTTTGCGGCTTTTACGTCGCCCGCGCCGATGGTTCGCTGTATAACCGCTCCTCCACCGTGGTTTACGCGCGATCCGGTCGCAAATCGGTCATCACCATGTCATCCGATTATCGCGGCACGCCCGCCGAATTCGCGATGATCGTGCCCACCCCCGGCGTGCTGAACCGCAATCAGGTGACCACCGTGCCGTCCGAAACCATCGCCCACCTCGACCGCTACACCGCGCCGCGTCTGGTGGAGTATTTTGATCATGACCCATGCCAACCAGTAGCAGAGCCTGTTTACGAAGCGGCCTCGCAATCTTCCGGTCTGTTCGGCGGCTCCACCCGCCGCGAACGCGTCGAAGGTGCCCGCGCCCTCGGCGTCACCATTGAACGCGAATTCGCCGTGGGGTCTTATGACATCCAGATGCTGTCGGCCACCCAATCCGATGGCCTTGCCGAATTCCTGCGCAGTGAAGGCTACAAACTCCCCGACGGGGCCGAGGCCGCCCTTCAGGGCTACATCACGGGCGGCATGAAATTCTTCGTCGCCAAGGTCAACCTCAGCCGCCACGCCGCAGACGCCACCCAGGAACTCGAACCCCTGCAAATCAGCTTCCGGTCGCCCGACTTCATGCTGCCGATACAGCTTGGCAAACTCAACGGCGACGGCCCGCAAGACCTGATCGTGCTGGCACTGGCGCAGGAAGGCCGCGTCGGGCTGACCAATTACATGACCAAGGAAATCCCCACTGACGAAAATCTGCCCCTGTTCGTCGAGGAATTCTACCCCCAGTTCTACCGCGCGATGATTGACAAGCTTGCCCCGCGCAATGGCGCATTCCTTGAATACGCATGGGATATGTCATGGTGCGACCCCTGCGCCGATGATCCCTTGTCGTTCAACGAATTCCGCCAGCTTGGCGTCGATTGGGTGCGCCGCGCCGATGCCTCCGTGCCCCCGGTGTTCGTCACCCGCCTGCACATCCGCTATTCCGCTGACAGCTTTTACGAAGACCTGAAATTCGCCGTCACCGACGACCGCACGAATTTTCAAGGCCGCTATATCCTGAATCACCCGTTCGAAGGTGAAATCACCTGTGACGCGGATGACTACATTCGCGCCACCCGCACCCGTGTGCGCGATGAAGGCCAGCGTCTGCGCGCGCTGACCGGATGGCGCAATGACATCATCCAGGGCAACATCGCCAAATCGGTGGATGCGCGCTACCGCTGATCCGCAGCGGGCATGCCGCGGGTCATGTTGCGCCCGCCGGCTGCCCCAACACCGCTGCAAACGGGTCCACCGGATAGCCCACCCCCGTCAGATACAGCCCCTGCGGCGGGCAGACCGGCCCACAGGCCGCCCTGTCGCAGGCCAAAAGGGCGCTGCGCACGCGGTCCGGTGCCCATGCGCCCGATCCCACCTTTTCCAGCGTGCCCACGATCGACCGCACCTGATTGTGCAGAAAACTGCGTGCGCGCAGGGCAAACCGGTATTCGCGCCCGCCCGCCACCGCATGTTCCGTGATCAACACTTCGTCCAGCGTTTTTACCGGGCTTTGCGCCTGACACAGCGCTGACCGGAAGGTCGTGAAATCATGCTTGCCAATCAGATGTGCCGCCCCCGTCTGCATCGCCGCCAGATCAAGGGCATGTGGCACCTGCCACACCAGCCCCGCGTCATGCGTTGCCGGTGCGCGCCGCCCTTGCAGGCGGAACAGATAGCGCCGCTCGCGCGCATCGAACCGCGCGTGAAAGGCGTCCGCCACCCGCGCCACCTGCAACACCGCAACCGGGGCAGGGCGCAGATGCGCATTGATCGCCCCCATCAATCGTGCCGGGTCCCAGTCGCGCGCGATGTCCACATGGGCCACTTGCCCCGTCGCATGCACGCCCGCATCCGTACGCCCCGCACCCGTCACCACATAATCCCCCGGCGTCAGCCGTGCCAGCGCGTCCTCGATTGCCCCTTGCACCGATGCATGATGCGTTTGGCGCTGCCAACCCGCAAAGGGTGCGCCGTCATAGTCGATCATCAGGGCATAACGTGGCATAAACCTGCGTTACCGCACCCAAAGCCTCTGGCCAAGGGGCTTTGGCTTCGTCATTCTGGCGGTGTTGGTCAAAGGTGGTGGTCCTGATGCGGTCTATGCAATCCCTCGGCGTTGTTCTGGCCCTTTTTGCGGCACCCGTCGCCGCCCAGACGACCGATCTGGCAGATGTGAAAAAGGCCGCCTCCGCACCCCTGATTGCCACCCTCACCGATGCCGATCTTGGTCTGCCCGTCGACCCCGACGCCGCAAAGATTGCCACGCTTGAGGCGACCCGCAGCGCGGCCACCGTCACCGATTACGACACCGACAAGATCGCCGGAAACGACCCCGTCGCCCCGCCACTGGCACCCCGCGCCAAACGTCCCGGCGTACTGCCCGCAGGCGAGGCTGATCTGGGCCAGCCCGCCAGCGATGCGCCCAAGGTCGCAGACCTTGCCGTCAGCCACGCCACCGATGCCGTGCCGAATGTCGAAGACAACGACAAGATCGCGGGCAACCCCGTGCTGCTGGCCGACCGCGCGAAATTGCCCGGCACCTTGCCCGAAGGCGACACCGACCTTGGCCTGCCCCCCGGCGATGCCCCCAAGACCGCCGATCTGGCCGTGTCTGCGCGCGCCGATGCCCGCCTGACCAGCTATGACGAAGACAAGATCGACGGCAATGAACCCCAACCCGTGCCGCTGACCGACCGGATCAAGGCCGCCTCGGTGGTCGAGGCCGATACCGATCCCGCCGCTTTGGGCCAACCCGCCACCGATGCGCCCAAAACCGCCGATCTGGCCGTGGCCCTGTCCGCCGACGCCGTGCGCAGCATCTATGACGAAGACAAGATCACCGGTAATGAACCGCCCCCCGAACCCTTGGAGGAACGCCGCAAAATGCCCGGTATTGCCGCCGGGGGCCTTGACGCCACCACCCTTGGCACGCCCGCCAGCGATGCCGCCAAAACCGCCGATCTGGCCGTCAGCTTTGCCGCCGATGGCACCCCAAACATTGATGATAACGACAAGATCGCAGGCAACCCCTACGTGCAGCCCCCCCTGACCCCGCGCGCCAAACTGCCCTCCATCCTGCCCGATCCCGTGGTTGACGCGGATTTTGGCCAACCCGCCACCGACGCCCCCAAGGCCGCCGAACTGGCCGTCAGCCACGCCACCGACGCCGTCCCCAATATCGACGACAACGACAAGATCGCTGGTAACCCCGTCGTCAGCCCGCCTTTGGCCGATCGCGCCAAACTGCCCTCGGACACCGATACGGCTGGCCTTCTGCCCACAGATCTGGGCCAACCTGCCGATGACACCGCACCCAAAGCCAGCACTCTTGATGCGTCCCGCGTGGCCGAAGCGGTGACCAGCACCTATGACGACGACAAGATCGCCGATAATGGCCCCTACACCGACAGCTATGATGACAGCTATGATCTTGACCCCGGTCTGCCCCCCGAACTGATCGCGCAAATCCGCGCCCTGCTGGATGACACTGCCACCCGCGACACCGTGCTGGCACAGGCCACCGATCGCCTGGCTGCGACCGGGGCACTCCGCGACGCCTTTGCCGGCTATCTGACCGCGCTGTTTGATCAGCCTGCCCTGCGCGACAGGCTTGCCGCCGACATTGCCCAGCCCTTTGCCGATTTTGGTATGTCGCCCGACAACCCGCAGGTCGTGGCCCGTATGACCGCCGAACAATTGTCCACCTTCGGTGCCGACCTTGCGCAAAGCGGCATCGCCCGCCTGCCCGCCGATGCCCAGCGTGGTTATCTGACCGATGCCCTGCGCATCGCCGAAACCCTGCCGCCCGACCAGTGTGCCCCCTACCTGCGCGCCGAACTGGACCCCGCCACCGCACGCGCTGCCGAACTGGCCGCGATGGCCGCATGGACCCCGGCCGAGGTCGAGGCCGCGCTGATCCGTCAGGCCGCCGCCATCGTGGCCGAGGTGCAGGATGCCCCCCCCCGCGCGCAACTGGCGCCCGGGCATCGCGACCGTGGTCAGCAATTGGTCGGTGACGCGCTGTTTGCCACGCTTGATGCCCTGCCCAACGGGGCCGATCTGATTGCCGCATATGGCGACCCCGTGAATGCCGATCCCGCCGATCTGTGCGCCGTGCAAACGCTCATCCTGCGCAGCGCCCTTGAAACCGAAGGGCCTGATGGTGATCTGATCCGCAGCACGGTGATGGAACAGGGCTGGGTGAACTGATCCCGGACGGAAAGGCATAAGGGTGGTTCTGTCAGCCATATCGGGTCGCGTGGGCGGGGTTTTCGCGCCCCTGACCGGCCTGTTTTCCGATCCTGTCATCCGGCTTGGCGTCACCGGCCTGTCGCGCGCGGGCAAAACCGTGTTCATCACCGGATTGGTCGCCAATCTGCTGCAACGGGGCCGTATGCCGCAACTGCGCCACGCGGCCAGGATCGAGGCCGCGTTTCTGCAACCGCAACCCGACATGACCCTGCCGCGCTTTGATTACGAAGGGCATCTTGCCGCCCTGACGGGCAATGATCCGCGCTGGCCTGCATCCACCCGTGCCGTGTCCGAATTGCGCCTGTCGTTCCGGATTGCGCCGCGCGGGGTGTTTGCAGGCTTTCAGGGGCCGCGCACCCTGCATCTGGATATCGTCGATTATCCCGGCGAATGGCTGCTCGATCTGTCCTTGCTGGGCAAATCCTATGCCGACTGGTCCGATGAGGTGTTGGCCCGCATTGCCAAACGCGAACAGGCCGCCGATTTCATGGCCACCGCCCGCGCCGAGGACGGGTCCTTGCCGCTGGATGAGGGTCGCGCGCAATCACTCGCTGCGTCCTTTACCGCCTATCTGAACGCCGCACGCGCGGCGGGCTTTTCCGATTGCACGCCGGGGCGGTTCCTGTTGCCCGGTGATCTGGCGGGATCACCCGTGTTGACATTTGCGCCCTTGCCGCGCCCGGCGACAACCGCGCGGCGCAGCCTGTGGCGCGAAATGGAACGGCGGTTCGAAGGATACAAGGCACATGTGGTCAAGCCGTTCTTCCGCAATCATTTTGCCCGGATCGACCGGCAGGTCGTGCTGGTGGATGTGCTGGGTGCCATCCATCGCGGCCCTCGCGCGGTCGAGGATCTGCGCCGCACCATGGCCGAGGTGCTGCTGGCCTTTCGCCCCGGGCAGAACGGCTGGCTGTCGGGCATTCTGGGCGGCAAGCGGGTCGAAAAAATCCTGTTTGCCGCCACCAAGGCCGACCATCTGCACCACAGCCAGCACCCCCGCCTGACTGCGATCGTGGCCGCCCTGCTGGCCGAGGCGCAGGCACGTGCCGATTTCGCCGGGGCCGAAACGGCGGCGATGTCGATTGCCTCCCTGCGGGCCACGGTCGAAGAGGTGATCACCCGCGGTGATGACAGCCTTGACGCCGTGCGCGGGCGTTTGCTGACCACCGGTCAGCAGGCCGCGATGTATGCGGGCGAATTGCCGTCCGACCCTGCGCGCCTTTTATCCCCCGCACGTGAAGGTGCGCATGCGTGGCTTGATGCCGAATTCGGCCTGATGGAGTTTGCGCCAGCCCGCATCACGTCGCGCCCGGGGGATGGTCCGCCGCATATCAGGCTGGACCGCGCAGCCGAATTTTTGATTGGGGATATGCTGTGATTATATGTATTTTTCCGATCAAAAACACGATCTTTCCGCGAAAAATGTGGCGCAGATTGCATAATTCGAACATGTGTCCCCATGTCCGATGATCCCACCCCGCTGCGCCGCCCCGCCCTGATCCCTTTGCAGGGTGAGGCCGATCCCGGCCTTGCAGCACCCGTACCCGATGCCCTGCCGGCGGGCCCCAGCATGCAGGCAGCAGCCGACATCGCCACCCTGCGCCCATCGGGTCTGACGCGCTTTGCGCTCTGGGCGTTTGGGTCGCTGTTCAGTTTCGTGATCTCGGTCGCGATCTGGGATTTTGTCGAGGGGCTGCTGGCCCGGAATATGATCCTTGGCTGGATCGGCTTTGCGCTGATCGGGCTTGCCATCCTCGCCGCGGTCATCCTTGCCGCGCGCGAATGGGTGGCCTTTGCCCGCCTGCGCCGCCTTGATACCCTGCGCAGCGATGCCGAAGCCGCCTACGCCAGCCACGATCTGCCCGCCGCAAGGCAGATGGTGGCCGCCCTGACCCGCCTTTACGCCGCCCGCGTCGATACCGCATGGGGCCGCGCGAAACTGGCGGAACGGCAGGCCGATGTGATGGACGCCGATGCGTTGCTGTCGATGGCCGAAACCGATGTGCTGCATCCCCTTGACCAATCCGCGCGGCGCGAGATTGAACAGGCCGCGCGCCGGGTGGCGATGGTGACGGCGCTTGTGCCCATGGCCCTTGCCGATGTCGCGATGGCGCTGTTTGCCAACCTGCGCATGATCCGCCGCATTGCCGAGATTTACGGCGGCCGCGCGGGCACCCTTGGCAGCTGGCGCCTGATGCGCCGGGTGTTCGGGCATCTGATTGCCACCGGGGCCGTGGCGCTGACCGATGATCTGCTGGGCGCGGTTGCAGGCGGCGGTGTGCTGTCCAAACTCTCGCGCCGCTTTGGCGAAGGCGTGGTCAACGGGGCGCTGACCGCCCGTGTCGGCGTGGCCGCAATGGAGGTGTGTCGCCCGATGCCCTTTGTGGCCCTGCCGAAACCAAAGGTAACAAACCTTGTCAGCCGGGCGTTGACGGGCCTGTGGGGGCAGGGGACTGATCACGCCCCTGGCGCGCCATCCACCCCACCAGCGCAAGAATGATGCACAGCATCAGCGCCGCGAAAACAAACGCCGCGCGCAACCCGAAGGTGCCCGCGAGAAACCCCAACAGCGGCGGCCCGAAGAAATATCCGAAATACCCCAGCAGCGTCGCCCGCGCCACCGCGCGCGCCCGTGCCGCAGGCTGCGCCTGTCGCCCCACCAGCGAAAACGCCGTGGGCGCAATCACCGATGCCCCGATCCCCATCACGATGAACCCGGCATAGGCCATGAATGGCGTCACCGCCGCCGCCGCAATCAGCGCGCCAATGGCCGCCACCACCGCACCCCCCCGCATCAGCGGATACGCATCTACCCGCGCCACGATCCCTTGCCCCGCCAGCCGCGCAAACCCCATGGTCAGTGCCAGCGTCGCGGGCCCCGCAGCCCCTTCCGCCGGACTGCCGCCAAGCGTCTTTTCGATATGCAACGCCGACCAGTTTTCGGCGGCGTTTTCTGTCATGAAGGCGATCAGCACCATCCCGCCCCCGATGATCGGCACCAACCCCAACCGCCCCGCCACCTTGCCTTTCGGCACAACCAGACCCTCGATCCGCCCATCGCGTTCGACGGTCAGCAACCCCAGCACGAACGCACACCCCGCCATCACCCCCATCACCCATGCAGGCGACCATCCCCATGACCGCATCAGCCCGGTGCCCAAAGCCCCCCCGGCATAGCCGAACGAATACGCCGCATGCGTCAGGTTCATCAGATGCAGCCCCCGCGCGTTCTCCAATGCCGCCACCCGCGCATTCATCAGCACATCCGTCAGCCCCGTCGCCGCCCCGCAGCACATCATCGCAATCGGAAACATCCACACCACCGCCGCATGCCCCGGCAGCGCAAAGGCCGCCGCCATCAGACAGGCCGCCACGGGTAACGCCACCGGGCCAAGCCCCGCCCCGATGCGCGGCGCGGCCAGCATCGCGCAAACGGCGGCAATCGGTGTCATGAACATCAACAGGCCCAGCCGCGTCTCATCCACCCCCAGCATCACCATCAGGTCGGGCAGCACGGCGGCAAAGGTGCCCCAGACCACGCCCATCGCCGCAAAGGCCGCAATCCCGCCGCGCGCTGCGGTCAGGGTGGAAAGGATCGGCATGGGAAACTCCGTCAATGCCCCGCTGCTAGGCCCGCGTGCCAATCCGCGCTTGCCCCGCGCCGACGAGGCTTGCGCATTCACGACATTTCCTCTTTCCCCGGCCAAAAATCCCCGCTATAGCCCCCCGGTCGCGTCGCACACCCTTGGAGGGCGGCGGACTTATTCAGGAGAAGAACCATGGCACGTGAGATCCCGGATCTTGTGGCCGAGGTACGGACGGGGACAGGCAAGGGGGCCGCCCGTCAAGCCCGTCGCAACGGCTACGTACCCGGCATTATCTACGGCGCAGGCGAACAGCCCCAGCCGATCAATCTGAAGTACAACATGCTGCTGAAACGGCTGCGCGCAGGGCGCTTCCTTTCCACGCTGATCAACCTCAAGGTTGACGGCATGAAGGATGTCCATGTGATCTGCCGTGGCGTGCAGCGTGACGTGGTCAAGGATTTGCCCACGCATATCGACTTCATGCGTCTGGCCGATGACAGCCGGATCAGCCTGTTCATCCATGTGGATTTCATCAACCACGAGGCGTCACCAGGTCTGAAACGCGGTGGTACGTTGACGGTCGTGCGCTCCGAAGTCGAACTCGAAGTGCTGGCCAGCGATATCCCTGACCACATCACGGTTGATCTGACCGGCAAGAACATCGGCGACGTGATCCACATCAATGATGTGGTGCTGCCGTCCGGCGCCAAGCCCACCATCGACCGTAACTTTGTGATCGCGAACGTCGCGGCCCCGTCGGGCCTGCGGTCGACCGATAATGATGGCGACGAAGAACCCGCCGCCTGATCCTGTTCAGGGGCAAGACCAAAAGGCGCGGCAGGGCAACCTGCCGCGTTTTTTTGTGTTGTCAGCCCCGGTTGCGTCCACCACTCTGCCCGGCAGGGCAAAGGGGGCATGATGCGTGCGATAAAGTGGTTGCTTGGCGGCCTTCTGGTGCTGGTGCTGGTGATCGGTGCCGCAGCCCTGTGGAAACGTGATGAGATTGCCCGCCTGATCGCCGTCAACAGCCTGTTTGCCCCGGACAATATCATCCGCAATTTCAGCCATATGGACGATCTGTTCTTTCACCGCACACTTTCGCGCGGCACAGGGGCCGCCTCACCCTTGCCCCCCGGCCCGCCTGCCACCCTGTCAGCGGCCACCCAAGACTGGATCGTCGCCCGCAAGATCACTGGCCTTGTCATTCTGCATGACGGCAAACTGGTGCATGAAAGCTATCACCTTTTCACCGGATCCGACGATCTGCGCATCAGTTGGTCAGTCGCCAAAAGCCTGTTGTCGGCACTGTTTGGCATCGTGCAGGCCGAAGGCGCGATTGCCTCGCTTGACGATCCGGTCGAAAAATACGCGCCACTTCTGATCGGCTCCGCCTATCAGGGGGTCAGCATTCATGACGTGCTGACCATGTCATCCGGTGTGGCCTTTAACGAAGACTATTCCGATTTCAACAGTGACATCAACAAGATGGGCCGCGTTCTGGCGCTTGGCGGGTCGATGGATGCGTTTGCCGCAGGCCTGACGGCACGTGTGGCGGAACCGGGCAGCCGCTGGCATTATGTGTCGATCGACACGCATGTCCTGGGCATGGTGATCCGGGGGGCAACGGGGCGCGATATTCCCGAACTGATGGCAGAAAAACTGCTCACCCCCTTGGGGCTTGAGACGGACCCGATCATGCTGACCGATGGCGATGGCGTGTCCTTCGTGCTGGGCGGGTTGAACATGCGCACGCGCGACTACGCGCGCTTTGGGCAGATGGTGCTGCAAAGGGGCATGTGGCAGGGCAGGCAGGTGGTGCCCGAAGGTTGGATCGCGGCCTCCACCACCCCGCAGGCAGGCGACGGGTCGGCTTACGGCTATCAATGGTGGATTCCGGCAAATGCCGCACCCGGCGAGGTAATGGCGCAAGGCATTTACGGCCAATACATCTACATCAATCCCGGATTGGGCGTGGTCATCGCCGTCAATGCCGCCGACCGCGGCTTTGAAAACCCCGGCGTGGCCGATGGCAACATCGCCATGTTCCGCGCGATTGCGCAAAGCCTGTGACAGCAATGCCGGTGACGGCGTCAAACCCCGTCCGCAAGCGCCACCTGTGGCTTCCCGCGCCTCCCTCCCCCCGCTGCGGGGGAGGGCCGGGTTGGGGGGCACCCGGCGATCACGCAATGTTTCAAAAGTCTTAACGGAGTGGTGGAATTTTCACATGGATCCTTGATATTGTTATATAATCCTGAAAATTGACAGCCGTCAATTTCACCGCAAAGCCACCGGATCACTGTCCTATGCGACCCGCGATTTGCGGCATCTACAGGCTTTCCAGAAAGGCGATCAGCGCGTCTCGGTCCGGTTTCGGCAGGGCCACCACAGCGTCACGCGCCGCCTGTGCCTCGCCGCCATGCCACAAGATCGCCTCCAACAATGATCGCGCCCGCCCGTCATGCAGAAATTCCGTGTGCCCGCTCACCTGTTCGGTCAGGCCAATGCCCCACAGCGGCGGCGTGCGCCATTCGGTGCCCGTCGCGCGCGCCTCGGGGCGGTTGTCGGCAAGGCCCGGCCCCATGTCATGCAGCAAAAGGTCGGTATAGGGCCAGATCAGTTGAAAGCTTTGTGCATCCTGCCCGTCCAGCCGGTTGGTCACCGCCTTGGGCACATGGCAGGCCACGCATCGTGCCGCATGAAACACTGCCTTGCCGCGCAGCACATCCGCGCCGTCAACGCCACGCCGCGCGGGCACACCCAGGTTGCGCGCATAAAGCGTGATCAGATCAAGCGTCAGATCGTCCACTTCCCGCCCGTCGCGCACCCCCGGTTCCTGCCCATGCGGGGCGCGGCGGCAATCGGTCTGCGCCACCGTGCAATCGCCCCACGGATCAGGGTGCAGCGATGTCGACAATCCCATATCGCCCGAAAACGCCGCAGCGGATTGTTCACGCACCGTCGCGACCGCGGCCTTCAACCCGAACCGCCCCAGCATCGGGCTGCCGTATTGCGCACTGATCACGATATTCGCGCGCCCCGATATTCCATCGCCATCCGCATCATCCGGGTCTTGCCGCGCAAGGATATCCGCCGCCGGGATCGCCTCCAGCAAGCCCAGCCCGATCATCTGTGGCGCGATGCGTGGCGACAGCATCAGGTCCGGGTGCAATGGCCCGTGGCCTGTATCCACAATCGCATAGCGCGGCGCGCGCAGCGTGATGATCCTGCCATCGGCCAGTGTCACGGGGCGGTCCGCATAGGTGATCCGCATCCGGCCTTCCGGCGTCTGGCCGGGGCTGGCAAAATCCTGCAACTGGCTGCCAAGAACCGGGTCCGGCTGCGTGGCCAGGTAATCCGCAATCTCGGACGGCGCGCTGCCGCCCGGCAAGGCGATGCGCAAAAACAGCGACACGCCCCGCGTCCCCGGCACCGGCACATGCCCGCGCCCGTCCTTCAGGTGGCAATCCTGACAGGCCCGCGCATTGTAGTATGGCCCCAACCCATCCGATGCGCGCGTCGATGCCGGGGCCGCAATCCAGGTCTTTCGAAACAGCGCATTGCCCAGCTTGAAATCCATCTCGCCCGCAAAGCCAAGGTTGGCCGAGGCTTGCGAAAACGCATCCGCCGTAGTGGTTGCGCGCACGGTCGCTGCCCCCGCGGACATCGCCTCGAACGGTTCGGCCACGCTGAAATCCGCAGGTGGTGCCAGAACGCCCGCAATCCGCACCGCCTCGGCGTCCGTGCGCGCAATCACCGGCAGATGCCGGTCGTCCAGCGTTTGCGCCCCGGCAGGCAGGCCAAGGATGACGCACAGCAGTGTCACGGTCCGCATGGGTGCTGGCTTTCTGTCCATGCCGTATCAGTGCCGCATCGATCCGGGTCTGGCGATGCGGCACGCGGCCACGGCGGGTGTCATTGGAACACCGCATTCGGGTTATCCAGACTGTCCGACCCTTCCAGCGTCGCCGCCACCCCCAGAACCGCCATCGCGCGCTCAATCGACGCTGTCTGCGTCACAAGGCCGTTCACGCCCGCCATGATCAGTGCCTCACCCGTCGCATTGCCCGGTGCCAGCATCTGGTCATAGGCCATCCCGCCCATCGCCGCCGCTTGCAGCGCCGCCAGCGCGTCCATCGTCACCGCCAGTTCCGCCGTCAACTGCCTGTCCACCGCAGGGTCCGCCGCCGCCACCAGATCCGACAGCGACGCGCCTTCGATCACGCGGCCATCAAGGCGCACATAGCGCCCCAGATAGACGTTCTGAATGCCAAGCCCGTCATAGAAATGGCTGTTGTGCGTGTTGTCGGAAAAGCAGTCATGCTCCTCCTCCGGATCGTTCATCAGAAGGCCGAGCTTCATCCGCTCGCCCGCCAGTTCGCCGTATGACAGGCTGCCCATCCCCGTCAAAATCGTCGTCACGCCCGCCTTCGGATCGGCCGTAACCGCCGCGCGCGCGGGGCCGTCCGCCGCCCAGTTCGCCGCCATGTCTTGCAGATCGCTGACCAGCAGGTCGGTTGCGGCCACCAGATAGGCCCCGCGACGGTCGCAGTTGCCGTTGGTGCAGGCCGCACCCGTCGCATAATCGCTCGCCGCGCGCGCCCCGGCACCCGGCCCGCTGCCGTTCAGATCCTGCCCCCACAGCATGAATTCAATCGCGTGATAGCCCGACGCCACATTCGCCTCGATCCCGTCCGCCTCGTGCAGCGTATCGCGGATCAGGGCCGGGGTGATCACTGTCGCATCAATCGTCGTGCCCGACAGACGGAACTGCGGCGTCGCAATCAGGTTCAGCGTGGCCAGCGGGTTTTCCCCAGCCGGCCCGCCATAGGAAGTATCGACATAGTCAATCAGCCCTTCATCCATCGGCCATGCATTCACCCGGCCCTCCCAGTCATCCACGATCGCATTGCCAAACCGGTACACCTCGGTTTGCTGGTAGGGCACCCTTGCCGCCAGCCACGCGTCCTTTGCCGCCTGCAACGCCGCATCGCTGGGTGCCGCGACCAAGGCGTCAACCGCCGACTGCAGGGCTTTGGCCGTGGTCATGCTGTCTTGATACTTTGCCGCCGCGATATCGGCATAGGTTGCCACCACCGCATCAGGGGTCACGGCAAAAGCGGGCAGGGCGACCGTGCAAAAGGCCGCGGCAATGGTCATTTTCATAGGCACCCTCTTTACTTGGTAAGGATCAGTTTTCCGGCCCGCGTGATGCGCAATGCGTAGACCTGCCCATGCAGCACGATGCGCGCCTGCGCCCCGCCGCCTGTCAGATCGGTTGCGTCATGCACGGGGATTGCGGCATCGGTCAGACAGGCGAAATCGGATTGCGCGTTCATGGCCGCGCCTCGATCCGGTCGAACAGGGTTTGCACATTCATACGCCGGAACGTCTGCTGCAGGGCCAGCATGATCTCGGCCAAAGGGCCGCTTTCGGAACGGGTCATCGTGGGAAACCTCCGGGTCAATTGACGATGAGGTCCGGGCTACCCATGCAACAACAAGGGGCTGGCTTGGAACGCAAGGAAAAGGTGACAGAAAAAGGTGGTAATGTAAAGACGATAATTTCACTCAACAAATTTCAAACCGTCATTGCATTGTCAGATGGCCGCCGCCGTCACCTCGACTTCCACCACAAACGCCGCACGCGTGAACCCCGTCACAATCACCAGCGTCGATGCCGGCAGGCGCGTCACCCCCACCAGCCATGCATCGCGCGCCGCCATATAATCCGCCATATGGCGGCGATCCGTGACAAAGGCGTTGATCCGGATCACATCCGCCGGACCCATGCCCGCCTCGGCCAATATGGCCGCACAATTGGCAAAACACAGGTCCGCCTGCGCCCGAGCATCCTCAGGCACATGGTCATCTGCTGCAATTCCCAACTGCCCCGATGTCACCACCAGCCGCGCATCGGGCGGCACTTCAACCCCGTGCGCATAGCGCGCAAAGGGCGGGCGGATCGTTTCGGGATGCAGGGTTTTCATGTGGCCTCGGATCATTGCGTGCGGTTCCGGTATCTTTGCACCCCGGCCAACCCATGGCAAACCCCGTGCTGCAGCGATGACCTGCTGCAGATCGCCTGATTTTCAATCAAAACACTTGCCAGCCGCCACTTGCTTGCGCTTTGATCACCAAAAGCGGGGATGTTGCGCAGGCGGGGGGGCTGTGCGCAGACGCCTTGAACCCTAGGCTCGCCAGCAAACCAAGAATCAAAAACCCGGAGGATGATGTGTCAAAATTCCTGAAAACAACGGCGCTGTGCGCGCTGATCCTGCCCGCTGCAAACGCGGCCTTCGCCCAGAATGTTGCCGTCACCTTTGGCACCAACTGGGTCGCCCAGGCCGAACATGGCGGGTATTATCAGGCTGTGGCCGATGGCACCTACGCGGCCTGCGGGTTGGATGTGACGATTCTGCCCGGCGGCCCACAGGTCAATAACCGCGCCCTGATGCTGGCAGGTCAGGTTGATTTTCACATGGGCGGATCCACCCTTGACGGCTTTTCCGCCGTGCAGGAAGGGCTGCCCATCCTGACCGTCGCCGCGTCCTTTCAGAAGGACCCGCAAGTCATTGTCACCCATCCCGGTGCCGCCGCGACATTTGCCGATCTGGC
>JANNKX010000347.1:0-5290 GCA_031396505.1 Rhodobacterales bacterium | reverse complement strand
GCTGGCGGCGGGCACCTTTGCAGGTGCCGCCATGCACACTCCGGTCGACGTCACCGCCAGCGCCGTTGCGGCCTATCATGCGGCAGGCGCCACCTGTATCATCAGCCTTGGTGGCGGATCCACCATCGGCCTTGGCAAGGCGATTGCCACGCGCACCGGGTCCGATCAACTGGTGATCCCCACCACCTATGCCGGTTCGGAAATGACCGATATCCTTGGCGAAACCGCCGCAGGCGAAAAGACCACCCGCCGCGACGCCAGCATCCGCCCCGAAGTTGTGATCTATGATGTTGACCTGACCCTGACCCTGCCCGTGGGCCTGACCACGACTTCTGCCCTGAACGCCATCGCGCACGCGATGGAAACGTTCTATGCCCCCGACCGAAACCCGGTCGTGACCGCGATGTGCCGCGATGCGCTGGTGGCGTTTCAGACCGCGCTGCCCCTGCTCGCCGTCAACCCGCAAGATCATGCCGCGCGCGCCGATGCGCTATATGCCGCGTGGTGCTGTTCGACGGCCCTTGGGCAGGTCAGCATGGCGCTGCATCACAAACTTGCGCATGTGCTGGGCGGGTCGTTCGGGATGCCGCATGCCGAAACCCATGCCGTGCTGCTGCCCCACACCACCGCGTTCAATGCCGTGGCCGTGCCGGGTCTGCTGGCCCCGGTTGCGGATGCGTTTGGTGCACCGCCCGGCGCGGGGCTGTGGGATTTCGCGCAAAGCATCGGCGCACCGGTGCGCCTGTCCGATCTTGGCCTGACAGAACCCGATCTGGACCATGCCGCCGACATCGCCCTGACCAACGCCTACTGGAACCCGCGCCCCTTTACCCGCGACGATATTCGCAACCTGCTGCAAGCGGCCTTTGATGGCCGCAGACCCACCACCTGAAACACCCATTGGGAGGAACGACCATGCTGACCAGAAGAAAATTCCTGCGCTCCACCGCCGCCACCGGCCTGACGATGGCGGCATCCACCCTTGCCGCGCCTGCGATCGCACAAGGGGCCAAGATCAGGCTGGGCTATGTCAGCCCGCAGTCCGGCCCGCTGGCAGGCTTTGCCGAAAGCGACGCCTTCAACATTGAAGGTTTCCTTGCGACCGAAGCGGGCCAGAACTTTGAGGTGATCGTGAAGGACAGCCAGTCCAACCCGAACCGCGCCGCCGAGGTTGCCAAGGAGTTGATTCTGGATGACGAGATCGACCTGATGCTGGTCGCATCGACCCCCGAAAACACCAACCCGGTGGCCACGACATGCGAGGCCGAAGGCATCCCCGTCATCTCCACCATGGCCCCGTGGCAGCCGTGGTTCATCGGCCAGCAGGGCAACCCCGGCGACCCTGCGTCGTGGAAGCCGTTCGATTTCGCCTTCCACTATTTCTGGGGGCTGGAGGACGTGATCGCCGTGTTCCTGAACATGTGGAACCAGATCGAGACGAACAAGATGGTCGGCGGGCTGTTCCCCAACGATGCCGATGGCAACGCCTGGGGCGATCCGAATGTGGGTGTCGGCCCCGGCTTTGCGGCGGCGGGCTATACGCTGACAGATCCGGGCCGCTATCAGAACCTGACGGATGATTTTTCGGCCCAGATCAACGCCTTCAAGGCCGCGAATGCCGACATCGTCACGGGCGTCGTGATCCCGCCGGATTTTACCACCTTCCGCAATCAGGCGATCCAGCAGGGGTTTTCCCCCAAGATCATCACTGTCGCCAAGGCCATCCTGTTCCCCCAATCGGTAGAGGCTTTGGGCGAGGCGGGGCATAACCTGTCGTCCGAGGTGTGGTGGTCCAACACCCACCCCTTTGCGTCCAGCCTGACGGGGCAGTCGGCAGGCGATCTTGCCGCCGATTTCACGGCCAAGACCAGCCGCCCGTGGACCCAACCCATCGGTTTCGTGCATTCGCTGTTCGAGGTCGCCGCGAACGTCATGGGCCGCGTCAGCGATGTCACCGATACCGAATCCGTCGCGGCAGCGATTGCGGCCACCAGCATGGATACGATGGTGGGGCGCGTCGCGTTTGACGGTGCGGGCCTGCCGCCCTTTGCCGCCGCCAATGTCTGCAAGACGCCACTGGTTGGCGGACAGTGGCGGCGCAATGCCGACGGCACCTTTGCGCTGGTCGTGGTCGCTAACCAGACCGCACCGAACATCCCCACAGGTGGCGTGATGGAAGCGCTGGCTTAACTTACGATCCGGCCCTGCGCGCGCGGGGCCGGGCGACTTTTCACAAGGCACCCGATGACCACGATCCTTGAACTGCACAACCTGTCCAAAAGTTTCGGCGCCCTGAAGGTGACCGATGGTGTGTCCTTTGCCGTGCCGCGCGGGCAAGCGTTGGGCATCATCGGGCCGAATGGCGCGGGCAAATCAACGCTGTTCAACCTGATCACCGGAAACTTTATGCCCGATGCCGGGCGCATCACCTTCATCGGGCGCGATGTGACCCGTGCGCCTGCGATGACCCGCGTGCGCATGGGGGTGGGGCGGTCGTTTCAGATACCGCAACCGTTCGATGCGATGACGGTCTACGAAAACCTTGCCGTCGCCGCCAGTTTCGGGCGCGGCCTGTCCGAGGCCGCCGTGGCCGATGACTGTATCGCCATCCTGCGCCAGACCGAACTGCTGCCGCGTGCCAATACCCTTGCAGGCGGGCTGTCCCTTTTGGAACGCAAACGGCTGGAACTGGCGCGCGCGATGGCGACGGGGCCCGAAGTGCTGCTGCTGGATGAAATCGCGGGCGGGCTGACCGATGGCGAATGTCAGGCCCTGATCGCCACGATCAAGGGCCTGCACGCAGGCGGCATGACGATCATCTGGATCGAGCATGTGCTGCATGCCCTGACGGCGGTGGTCGAACGCCTGCTGGTCTTGGATTTCGGCCGCGTCATCGGCATCGGCGCGCCCGATGCGATCATGGCCTCGCGCGAGGTGCGCGAGATTTATCTGGGGCTGGAGGCATGACCATTCTGCAAACTGCCATTCTGCAGACCGTTGGCCTGACCGCGCACTACGGCCAGTTTCAGGCCCTGTTCGGCGTCGACATCACCCTTGACGCAGGTGAAACCGTGGCGATTATCGGGGCCAATGGCGCGGGCAAATCCACACTGCTGCGGTCGATTACCGGGGTTTTGCGCAACGCGCCGGGCATGGTGCGGCACAACGGTAAGCCGATTGGCGATCTGCCCGCCGACGTGGTGATGCAGCGCGGCATTGCCATGGTGCCCGAAGGCCGCCGCCTGTTTCCATCGCTGACGGTGGAGGAAAACCTGTTGATCGGCGGGCAGGCGGCCAAACGGACCGGCGTCTGGACACTGGACAGTGTCTATACCCTGTTTCCGATCCTGCGCGAACGCAGGCACGCGCCCGGCACCGCTCTTTCGGGCGGGCAACAACAGATGGTTGCCATCGGACGCGCATTGATGTCGAATCCCGATGTGCTGCTGTGCGATGAAATCAGCCTTGGTCTGGCCCCGATCGTGATCCGCGACATCTATGCCGCGATGCCGCAGATCAAGGCGACAGGTGCGGCGCTGGTGATCGTGGAACAGGATATCGGGCGTGCGCTGGCGGTGGCGGACCGGGTCTATTGCATGATGGAGGGGCGGGTGACGCTGTCCGCAAAGGCGGATGAGGTCAGCCGCGCCGATATTCACGCGGCCTATTTCGGGGTGGCGGCATGACGGTCATGACAGGTCTTTCTGACCCCGCCCCCCACCCCCAGCCCGTCCCCACGGGGGGGAGGGGAGGCACCCGTTCTGCAAGGCTTGCGCCTCCCTCCCCCCGCGTGGCGGAGGGCTGGGGCGGGGGGGCACCCCGCCCGCCGCAAGAGGGGACCGCATGATCTGGATCGACACCATCGTCCAAGGCATACTGCTGGGCGGGCTTTACGCATTGTTTGCGGCGGGGCTCAGCCTTGTGTTCGGCATCATGCGGCTGGTGAACCTTGCGCATGGCGACATGATCGTTTTTGCCGCCTTTGCCATTCTGCTGGTCGTCAACACCCTTGGCCTCAACCCGTTTCTCGCCGCCCTGATTGCCGCGCCCGTGATGTTCGCCCTCGGCTGGGCCTTGCAACGATTCGTCCTGAACCGCGTTCTGGGACGCGATATCCTACCCCCGCTCCTTGTCACCTTCGGCCTGTCCATCGCCCTGCAAAACGGCCTGCTCGAGGCGTTTTCCGCCGACAGTCAACGCATCAAGGCGGGTGCGCTGGAAAGCGCGTCCGTCAACCTCGGTCTCGTCACCGTGGGCTGGATGCCCTTGCTGACGTTCGCCACGGCGATTGCGGTGATTGTCGCGCTGAACCAGATTTTCTATCGCACCGCATTGGGCCGCGCCTTTCGCGCCACCAGCGATGACCCCGTCACTGCCGGATTGATGGGCATTGATCCGAAGGGCATTTTTGCCATTGCCACCGGCCTTGCCATGGTCGTGGTCACCATTGCCGCGCTGTATCTGGGGATGCGCGCGAATTTCGATCCATCCATCGGGCCTGCGCGCCTGATCTATGCGTTCGAGGCGGTGATCATTGGCGGGCTTGGGTCCTTGTGGGGCACATTGGCGGGCGGTGTGATTATCGGGGTCGCGCAAACCATGGGTGCGGCGATCAACCCGGAATGGCAAATCCTGTCGGGCCACATCGCGTTTCTGGTGGTACTGCTGGTGCGCCCGCGCGGCTTGTTTCCAAGGGCGGTGGACTGACATGGCGTACCGCATCACCACCGGCAGCCGGGCGGGCACCATCAGCAGCATCGCCATGCTGTGCCTGATCGGCGTTGGCCTGATCCTGCCCGCCTTCGCCTCGCGCAGCCTGATACAGGATATGTTCCTTATCCTGACGATGCTGACGTTGGCGCAGTTGTGGAACCTGCTGGCGGGGTATGGTGGGCTGGTATCGGTGGGCCAGCAGGCCTTTGTCGGCATCGGGGCCTATGCGATGTTTGCGGGCGTCATCCTGTGGGGCTGGGATCCGATCCCCGCGATCCTGCTGGGCGGTGTTGCGGCATTGGCGCAGTCGAAACCGACCGCATTTTTAGCCATCCGCCTGCAGGGCGCGTATTTCGCCATCGGCACATGGGTGATTGCCGAGGTGACGCGCCAGCTGGTCGCGCAGTGGAAGACCCTTGGCGGCGGCACGGGCACATCGCTGCCGCGCCAGGCGACGTCGGATATGATGGGGGTTGCCACCATCGCCACACTGTTTGATGTGCGCGATGCGGCGGCGCGCGATATTCTGGCCTATTGGCTGGCGTTGCTGCTGGCGGTGGTGACCATTGGCGCGATC
>JANNKX010000265.1:0-2904 GCA_031396505.1 Rhodobacterales bacterium | reverse complement strand
GCCACCTCCGATGGTTATGACATGGTGGCACCCAGCGGCGAAGGCGGCGAACGCGCGATGCGGCTGGCGCTGTCCACCCTGCCCGAAGGCCGCCATATTGATTACATCAACAGCCACGGCACCAGCACCCAAGTGGGTGATGTGACGGAAGTAGAGGCGATCCGCCGGGTGTTCGGCAACAACAACACGCCACCGATTGCATCGACCAAATCCCTGACGGGCCACAGCCTCGGGGCCACGGGCGCGCAAGAGGCGATCTATTCGCTGCTGATGATGCAGGGCAATTTCATCGCCGCCTCGGCCAATATCACGACGCTGGACCCCGCGATTGATCCGTCCGAAATCGTCACGACCCTGCGCGAGAATGTGCAGCTTGATTCCGTGCTGTCCAATTCATTCGGCTTTGGCGGCACCAATGCGACCCTGGTGATGAGCAAATATCAGGGCTGAAAAACAACAAAGGGACGGTGGGATGGCTGATCTGATGAAGGGCAAGCGCGGGCTTGTCATGGGTGTTGCCAATGAACGCTCCATCGCGTGGGGCATCGCATCCGCGCTTGCCGCCGAAGGTGCGGAACTGGCGTTCAGTTATCAGGGTGAGGCGTTCGGCAAACGCGTGCAGCCCCTTGCCGCATCGGTCGGGTCCGATTTCATGGTCGATGTTGATGTGATGGATGCGGCGTCGATGGATGCCTGCTTTGCCACGCTGCGCGACCGGTGGGGCAGCCTTGATTTCGTCGTCCACGCCATCGCGTTTTCCGACAAAAACGAATTGACGGGGCGGTTCATCAATACCAGCCTTGGCAATTTCACCAATTCACTGGCGATTTCGTGCTATTCCTTCATCGACGTGGCGCGCCGCGCGGCCGAACTGATGCCGAATGGCGGCACCCTGCTGACCCTGACCTTTCAGGGGTCCAACCGCGTGACGCCGAATTACAATGTGATGGGCGTGGCCAAAGCCGCCCTCGAATCCGCGACGCGATACCTCGCCAATGACCTTGGCCCGCAAGGCATCCGCGTCAACGCCATCTCGCCCGGCCCGATGAAAACCCTTGCCGGTGCAGCCATCGGCGGCGCGCGCGCGACCTTCCGTCATACCGAGGCGAACGCGCCTTTGCGCACCAACGCAACGCTGGAGGCGGTGGGCGGCACCGCCGTCTGGCTCGCGTCCGACTATGGCGCGATGACCACCGGCGAGGTGGTGCGCGTGGACGGCGGCTATCATGTGCTGGGCATGCCGCAGGCCGAAAACCTGTAAAGGTCTGCGCACAAGGGTTATTTTGGCAACAGAACCGCGTTTTGTCGCGGCGGTTTGCAGGCTTGCAACGACAGGGCGAAACCCATGCGTGTAGCCTTTGACAAAATCACTGGACGCGTCTCCCATGCTCCCCCTTTTTGCAGCCGTCATTCTGTGCCTGTCCACGACCTATGCCTTGCGCGGCGGGCTGGTTGGACAGCGTGGTTTTCTGACGATCGCCGGTTTTGATACCAATGCCGTTCTGATGGGCGTCGCAGCCGTAGGTGCGGCCATGTATTTTTTCAGCCCGATGTATGGTGCCGCCCTGATCGTATCCGTGATGATCCATGAATTCGGCCATGTCGCCGCCTATCGTGTCTGCGGCCATGCCGATGCGCGGTTCCGCCTGATCCCGCTGATTGGCGGCGTTGCAATTTCCAATCAGGTACCTGCCAGCCAGGAGAAGGATTTCTTTATCACGCTGATGGGTCCGGGTATCTGCATCGCCCCCATGGTTCTTGCCTATGCGATCACGCAGACGGATTTCATCTTGGCCACTTATCCCGATGTCGCCGTTTTCCTCTCCATCTTTGCGACCGTCACGGGTGCGCTGAATTTCTTCAACCTGCTGCCGTTCTGGCCGCTGGATGGCGGGCGCAGTCTGGCTGTTTTGTGCAATACGTTCTGGCCCGCAGGCACGCGGCAGGTGACCATGGCGATGGCAGGTGCTGCCATTGCCATCGCCATCTACAGCCAGTCCATCGCGATGACGGTGTTTGCCGTGATGGGCGTGCAAAGCCTGTTTACGGCCCAACAGATCGCCCGGTTTCAACGCCCCATGACCCCCGCCCGCGGCACACTGGCCGCCGCCGCCTATCTGGCGACGCTGGCCACATTCGGCTTGGTCGGCTGGCCACTGCTGGCAAGGTTCTTCTAAAGCGGATCACGCGCAATCTGATTCAGATCGAAGGTGATCCAATACAAGAACCACCTATGTTTGTTACATGTTTCGAATGTTGGAGCGGGCGGCGGGAATCGAACCCGCGTCTTTAGCTTGGAAGGCTAAGGTCTTACCATTACACAACGCCCGCAATATCAACAGCTTAGAACAAATACTCATGACAATTTGGCACGGATTTGGCACGGCTCTGATGAAGTTGCGTTTAGACTAGGGGGTAGTTGAACGCAAGGGACTTCCTGACCGCTGAGCCCGTGGAGTCGATGGGCCGAATCGAGCAGGTCGGCAAACCCGATGCCATCCGTGCAAGGCCGGCGACCGAGTTCGTGAAGGATTTCATCACGGCATGAAGGCGCAGGCGGAACGGTCGAAGGATACAGTCTTGCGATTTCTGATGGGGACCCTCGGCCCAAAGCCGCCAGTCGGCTCGGCGAGGGCGTAGGGGTGTGGCTTTCCCAGACCGGTCGTTCAGGCCTGGCGCAGCAACCTTTACTGGCCAGCGGCAGCGATGCGGACGAAGCGAACATCCTCAGTTCATACTTGCGGGTCTGGATTTCGAGAACGAGCGACAAAAGCGATTCTTATGACCTTCGACAATTGCGCTACTGCTTCACTTCTTTCCAATGCCTTCTGCCAGAAGATCAAAAACCAAGCGGATGCCCAGATTTGTTTTTAGCTCACGGTGCGTCACCAGCCATGTTTCAAT
>JANNKX010000253.1:0-1615 GCA_031396505.1 Rhodobacterales bacterium | reverse complement strand
TTGGCGATGACGTTGATCCAGGGCGCAGGCGTGGTTTCACCGTTTTGCAAAACCGTCAGGTATTCGCGGCCCTCCAGACCAAAGCCGCCAAGGCCATTGAAAAACTCGAGTGGCGGCGTGACGGGGGCGGCTTGCCGTGTTGGATGCCCAAGCAACAGAGGTGGCGAGGCCGGTCTGATCATCTGCGGCTGTGCGATGGGAAGCGCGTCCAACTGGCTGCCGATGGCGCCGCGACTGGCATTCAGGATCACATCTGCCACCGCCACCAGCATCGCCCGGGCCTCGGGCGGCATCAGGTCGCTGCGCAGGGTATGCACGGCCCCCTGGGCGTTCAACTGCCCCGGCGACTTTGGCCGCGCCTGTGCCGAGCGAACGGCCGTCTCTATCGCACTTTGCAAATCCTGCACGTAGGACGACGCGCGATCATTCAGAATGACAAGATCGACCGCCAACTGCCGCATGCGCCAATAATCCTGCGCCGCCAGAACCTCGCGCAGGCGGGCAATGTCTTCGGCATCGGCAATGATGAACAGGACAATCGGCAAATCGCCGGAAATCCCCAAGGCCCAAAGACGCGATTGCGGGCCGTCCCCGGCGGCAATCCGGGCTGGACTGGCGCGAAGCCGGGCGTCGTTGCGGATCAACATGCCCGCCAATCGCTGAAAGTCCGCTGCCTCGGCGGGGGTTACCCCGTGGTGGCGCAATTGCACCTGACTGTGGGTCCAAGACAACGTGGCCGCGCGACCAAACGCCGAAGGGTCGCGGTGACGATCCACCATTTCCAACAAGAGTCGAGAGGTCGGGGCGACCATGGTCCAGAACGTCACCCGCGCCCGCCCGCCCGCCGGTATTCTGATGCGGCGACGCAGGCTGAAAATCGGGTCCAGCACGGTGCCGGTGGTGCCGGACAGCGGCGTGTCGGCCATGGCGGCAGAGGCGACGTTTTGACCCCGTCCGATAAAACGGGCGCGGTCGGATTCGTATTGCAAGGGCGCTGTTTCTTCGCCTTCGATCACGGCGATATGGGCGGCCCAAACCTCGGGGTCAGATGGCGCGCGGCGGCGGCGCGTGGCGATCAGCACACCCAGTTCGGGCAGAAAATCCGTGACGACGAACAGCTTGGAAAACGCCGGATGCGACAGATCGGCTGCAGGCGGGGCCAGCACCAGTTCGGCGTAGGATGTCACATCCGCCTCACGCATATGCCTTCCGGTATTGGTCAGCGTAACGCGGCGGGCCTCGGCGTCATCTTCGCCCGAGACCACGACTTCGGTGTGGGTGATCAGATGCGGGGCTTGGTGGGTAAAGGCCGCGTGATGGTCGCAAAACACCGCTGCATGGCCCGCAGTCAGACCAAGGGGTTGCACCGCAGCAGACCACGCAGTGCCGGATTTGACGTCGCGCAGATAGACATACGATCCAGAGTCGTCGCTGGTGACATCGCCTGACCAACGAGTGATCGCCGTATCTCCCCAGTGGCTATAGCCGGAACCAGCAGCCGTTAGCATCACTGCATAGCGGCCATTCGACAGCACGCGCGTGCGCGGCGCGATGTGATGTGGCGTGTCTATCGTGCGCGGTTGTGCTGGCATTACCTCATCAGACCGCTCTGAGC
>JANNKX010000103.1:0-12199 GCA_031396505.1 Rhodobacterales bacterium | reverse complement strand
CGGCGAGGTAAACCGCGCATAATACCAGGAGCTATCCACGAACGTATCCATCGTATCGGTCTCGCGCCGTGCCGCCGCACCGCAGGCAGGGCAGGCCACATCGCGCCATGTCGGATGCCGGTCCAAGGGATTGCCCGGAATATCAAACGTCACATCATCGGGCAGCCGCACCGGCAGGTTCGCCTTCGCCTCGGGCACCACACCGCACGCATCGCAATGCACCACCGGAATCGGGCAACCCCAATAGCGTTGCCGCGAAAGCCCCCAATCGCGCAGGCGGTAATTCGTCACCCCCCGCCCGATCCCCGCACCTTCGCAATGCGCAATCGCCGCCGCCACCGCCGCCTCGCCCGTCTGCAGCGTATCCCCCGCAAACCCCCGCACGTAGGTCACGCGTTCGGATTTCATCGGCACATACGCCTCGGCCAGCACCGCCTCATCCGCCCCTTCAGCCACGAACACCGGCGGGATCGGCAGGCCATACTTGGTCGCAAATTCAAAATCCCGCGCGTCATGCGCCGGGCACCCGAAAATCGCCCCCGTCCCATACTCCATCAGCACGAAGTTCGCGATATACACCGGCAATTCCACAGCAGGATCAAGCGGATGCACCACCCGCACCCCCGTGTCAAACCCCCGCTTTTCCGCCGTCTCAATCGCCTCCGCACTCGTCCCCCCCCGCCGACATTCCGCCACGAACGCCGCCACCGCCGCATCGCCCTCCAGCGCCTTTGCCAGCGGATGATCCGCCGAAATCGCCGCGAAACTCGCCCCCATCAACGTGTCCGGCCGCGTCGTATACACCTGCAGCGCGTCAAACCCCGCAGGCGCCCCCACCGTCCGGAATGCAAACTGCAACCCACGCGATTGCCCGATCCAGTTCGCCTGCATCAGACGCACCTTTTCCGGCCAATCGCGCAGCCCCTCCAGCGCCCCCAGCAACTCCGCCGAATAATCCGAAATCTTGAAAAACCACTGCGTCAACTCGCGCCGCTCCACCAGCGCCCCCGACCGCCAGCCCCGCCCGTCGATCACCTGTTCATTCGCCAGAACCGTCATATCCACCGGGTCCCAGTTCACCACCGCCGCCTTCCGGTAGATCAGCCCCGCTTCCAGCATGTCGATGAACATGCTCTGCTGTTGGCCGTAATACTCCGGATCGCACGTCGCAAATTCCCGGCTCCAGTCAATCGACAGGCCCAAGGGCTTCATCTGCCCCCGCATGTCCGCGATATTCTGATAGGTCCAGTCCTTCGGATGCCCCCCCCGTTCCATCGCCGCGTTTTCCGCAGGCATCCCGAACGCATCCCACCCCATCGGGTGCAGCACGCTGAAACCGCAGGCCGCCTTGTACCGCGCCACCACATCGCCCATCGTGTAGTTGCGCACATGCCCCATGTGGATGCGCCCCGACGGGTACGGAAACATCTCCAGCACATAGTATTTCGGGCGGCCCGCATCGCGTACCGCCGTGAATACCCCCGCCTTGTCCCAGACGGCTTGCCATTTCGGTTCAATCGTGGCGGGGTCATAGCGCGACATGTCAGGCCTCATCGGGTTTCACGCCGCAGATAAACCCACCGCCCCCCGGACGTCCAGCCGTCACCGCCTGTTACAGACCGCTGTCCTGAATGCGCAACTGCCGCGCCCGCGTCAGGATCGCGTCTTCCACCGCCCGCTGCGTGGCCGCGTCCACCGCGCCCCCGCCCTGCGTCTGCAACGCCACCTTCAGGCTGCGCGCATCCAGCGCCGGGTCCTGCACATAGATCGTCGCCTTGTATGCCCGCCCGCCCCCCGGTGGCCGCCCGAACCCTGTCACGATAACCCCCGTGAACGGGTCAACCGATTCGACCGGCAGAAAATTCAGCACGTCCAACGACGCCACCCACAGGTATTTATTCACCTCGACCGTCGTATTCGGGTCATCCGAGCTTGAGAACAGATCAAACAGCGATGATCCCTCGCTCTCCAGCGCCGCCTCGCGCGTCACATTGCGCGTCTCACGCGGTGCTGCACCATCACGGTTGCCGCCAAACAACCCGCCGCCGCCCCCGCAACCCGCCAACGTCATACCAAGCACTGCAATCAGCGTGGCTTTCGATGCCGCGTTCTTCAGGCAAACATTGGTCATCCGGCATCCCCGTTCCACTTTTTGCCTGTCTAGCTTAGGCATCATGGCCTGCCAAGGCTTTTCCCGCGCTTGGCCCCCGCGCAACCCTGCCCACCGTTATACAGGCCCCGCCCCGCAAACCGCCCTCTATACAGGCCCCGCCCCGCAAACCGCCCTCCGCCCTGCGAAATACACTGTGGCAAACCTGCACCAACATTTGCGTCTTTCCCTTTTGGCAGGGGGTTCGGATTGCAATCACCCCGCCTTGGGTGGAAAAAGACTCCATTCTCAGTTCGGATTCCCCTGAACTGGGCTCCACCTTCAAAAGATAACGAGGGAAATGATGAAAAAGCTTCTTCTCACTACCGCTCTGCTCGGCGCTTCTGCCAGCATGGCAATGGCTGATGTTTCGCTCAGCGGCTCGGGCCGCTTCGGTGTGGTCAGCGAAGACGATAACGATGCAACGACAAGCGATACGGTAGTTTCTCTTCGTTTCCGTCTGAATATCGACGCATCGAAAGAAACAGATTCGGGTGCAACCTTCGGTGGTCGCGTTCGTCTGCAGAGCCGTATCGGTGACTACACGAACTTCTCTGATGATCCAGATGCCACTTTGAACGGACAGACAGGCGCAACGCTCAGCGCGGCCTATCTCTACGTTGAATACGAAGGTCTGCGCGTTGAAGTTGGTAACTCGAACACCGCATACGACTCGGCAGCTTTGCTGTACGCGTCGGAAATCGGTTTCATCGGGTCGTCGGGCGGTAACAGCCGCACTGACATCTTCTCGTTCAGCTCCGGCCCCTACGGCCAAGGCTACAACAACCGCGTTGGTATCTATGCGTCCTATTCGGTAAGTGGTTTCACCGGGCAGATTTCGTATGTCGATCCCGACCAGGTGAATGACGTCAGCCCACTCGACACTCCGCTGGTCGACGACGAAGAAGAGCTGTCGATCGCACTGGCGTATGAAACCGATCAGTTCACCGTGTCTGCTGCTGCAGTCATGGATGGTGGAGGCGTTCTGGACAACGACGAATACTTCCTTGGTGGTCAGTACAACGTCAATGACGACATCAAAGTTGGCCTGAACTACATCAGCAATGATGACGAGGTCGCATTTGGTGACACTGTTGTTCTGTATGGCAGCTATGCCTTCGGTGCGACGACTGTTTCGGCCTACATCGCGAACAACGACGCATCGAGCAATGTTGAAGATACCACCTATGGTATCGGTGCTTCGTATGATCTTGGCGGTGCAACGCTCGACGGTTCGATCCAGCGCAAGAACAACGACAATGACGAAGCCTATGCTGACCTCGGTGTGAACTTCTCGTTCTAATCCGCGATCGGCTGGTACAGGAACAGGCGGGCCTTCGGGTCCGCCTTTTTCTTTTGCGGGGTGCTATGATGTACTCTGCACCAAACTGAGGCTGCTCATGTCCCTGCACGATATCACCGCCCGCGTCACCGCTGCCGCCCATGCCGCCAACCGCGACCCCGCCAGCATCACACTGATTGCCGTCAGCAAGGTACAACCCTTGGACCGCGTCATCGCCGTGCTGGATGCGGGCCACCGGGTTTACGGTGAAAACTATGTGCAGGAAACCGCCGCCAAATGGCCCGCCCTGCGCGAAACCTATCCCGGCGTGTCCGTCCACATGATCGGGCCGCTGCAAACCAACAAGGCCAAACTCAGCGTTGACCTGTTCGATGCCATCCATTCGGTTGATCGCCCGTCCCTCGCCGAAAAACTCGCGCGTCTTGCACAGGACCGCGGCATCTGCCCGCACCTGTTCGTGCAGGTCAACACCGGGATGGAACCGCAAAAGGCAGGCGTTCTGCCCGCCGACCTTGATACCTTCCTGCAAAGCTGCACCGCCATGTCCCTGCCGATCCACGGCCTGATGTGCATCCCCCCCGAAGGCGAAGATTCAACCCCGCATTTCCAGACACTCGCCACAATGGCCGCTAGCCACGGCCTGCCCGGCCTGTCGATGGGCATGAGCAGCGATTTCGAAGCCGCCATCGCCCACGGCGCCACCCACATCCGCGTCGGCTCCGCGATCTTCGGCGACAGGATTTACCCCCCCGTCACCTGATACCACCACCCCGCGTCCCATGGGGCGCCTCCCCCCCCCGTGGCAGGGGCTGGGGCTGGGGGAGGGGGGCGTCAACCCCGATCCTTAAAAAACCCTTAATGTCTGCCTGTAACCCCTTGAATTCATTGTGCCGAAATGCCGTCCCACCGTGGGACATCCCCCTTACAAATCAAACGTCGCAAACACCGGCGCATGGTCTGACGGCCCCAGCCACCCCCGCACATCGCGCAAAATCCGGCTGCCGTGGCTCGCGTTCACAATATCCGGCGTGGCCCAGATATGATCCAGCCGCCGCCCCTTGTCCGCCGCGTTCCAATCCGCCGCCCGGTATGACCACCAGCTATACAGCCGCCCCTCCGGCAGATGCGCCCGCGTCACGTCGCACCAGTCGCCCGCCTCCATCACCGCCCCAAGGTGTTCCACCTCAACCGGCGTGTGGCTGACGATCTTCAACAGCGCCTTATGGTCCCACACATCATCGGGTCGCGGCGCGATGTTCAGATCACCCACCAGAATGGCACGGTCGGGTTTTTCCCACCGGCACCAGTCCCGCATCTGCGTCAGGAAATCCAGTTTCTGCCCGAATTTCACATTGATGGCCCGGTCCGGCACATCCCCCCCCGCCGGCACATAACAGTTGTGGATCGTGACCCCGTTTTCCAGCCGCGCCGCCACATGCCGCGCGTGGCCAAGGTCCGCAAAATCCCGCTCGCCCGCATCCACAATCGGCAGCTTGGACAGGACCGCCACGCCGTTATACCCCTTCTGCCCGCGCGCCACCATGTAGCGGTAGCCAAGCGCCTGAAACTGCGCGACGGGAATGCTTTCAACCGGGCTTTTGCATTCCTGCAGACACAGGATATCGGGTTGCTCCTCGGCCATCAGCCGGGCCACCAGCCCTTCGCGCAACCGTACCGAATTGATGTTCCACGTCGCAATTGTAAATGCCATGGTACCCTCCTGTCACAGGGCACCATGGCTAAGGCCGCCAATGCCGTGATGCAAGCATGCAAAAGCGCGCCACGGTTCTACCGGGCGCGCTGATCATGTGGGATGGCGGATTATTCGATGGTGACGGACGCCGTGTCACACAGGTTCGATGCATCCTCAAGGATGGACCCATCCGAAAACACCATGCGCAGATCATAATCGCACTGACCCGCGCTGTCGCCGATGGCCACCTCGGCGGCCTCACCGGTTGCCAGTTGCTGCCCGCCCATGATGTCGGACCCCCAACTATCGGCACTCGCGGGCGAGGCATACAGTTCCACCAGCGCCGCATCGGCATTGTTGGAAATGGTGAACACCAGTTCCTGCGCAAACAGCGGCGCGGCGGCCAGACCGGCGGTCAGCGCAACGGCGGCAATCCAAACAGTCTTTTTCATAAGTGGTCTCCTTCTCGGGCGTACCCTGCACCAGATACATGGGTCCGCCTTTTGGTGATTACCAGCCAAAATCAGGGGGAAAAAGGACTTCTTTGCATCACAGTGTCTGCGATTGAAAAAAAGGCCGGGCACTAGGCCCGGCCAGGTCCAACAGGGAGGATGTCGTGCCATAACCCCGACACGACAAGGGGATCTCTTGGGAAGGCTGCAATCTGAACAATCACTACAACATCAGCATATAGACGGCGATTCTGGCAACAATATGACTGTTACGCCATCAGTCGATATCCGCCGCTTTCGGTCACCAGCAGCCGCGCGTTTGACGGATCAAGTTCGATCTTTTGCCGCAAACGATAGATATGTGTTTCCAAAGTATGGGTCGTGACACCGGCGTTATAGCCCCACACCTCGTGCAGCAGCACGTCACGCGCAACCACGCCAGACTGCGCGCGGTAAAGATATTTCAGAATGTTGGTTTCCTTTTCCGTCAGCCGAACCTTCTTTTCCTTTTCGTCGATCAGCATCTTTTGCGCTGGCTTGAAGGTGTATGGGCCCAACTGAAACACGGCGTCTTCGGATTGCTCATGCTGGCGCAATTGCGCCCTGATCCGCGCCAGAAGGACCGGAAACTTGAACGGCTTGGTCACATAGTCATTCGCCCCCGCGTCCAGTCCCAGAATGGTGTCGGCATCGGTATCATGCCCGGTCAGCATCAAGATCGGGCACTTCACGCCAAACTTGCGCATCCGGCGGCACAACTCGCGCCCGTCGGTATCGGGCAGGCCGACATCAAGGATCACAAGGTCGTACAGACCCTGCTTGGCCTTTTCCATGCCATCGGCACCCGACCCGGCCTCGAACACGTCGAAATCTTCGGTCATGACCAATTGTTCGCTCAACGCCTCGCGCAGGTCGTCGTCATCATCAACCAGAAGGATTTTCCGCAGCGTGGCCATGGCGATCTCCGTTTGTCGTGTCACTCACATTGCCGCAGGTAACGGGATCGACAAGGTATGGGTTTCAACGCTCACGCGGTCGTGTCGGTTCCCTGCCGAATGTTTCAGTTTTTGGTGCTGTCCGCGCGAAATGTTACACGCGCTGCACGCTTTCATGATTCCGGTTTTGCGCATAAAGATGACGCATGGCCCTGTCACCCACCCTGACCGAAACTGTCGCCCGCGCCCGTGCCGATCTGCGCATGGGGGTGCCGATCGTGCTGACGGACGATGGACGCGGCGCATTGGTGATTGCGGTCGAATCGCTGGTTCCTGCGCGGCTGGACGATCTGCGCGGCCTTGGTGCGCCGGTTCTTGCGATTACCGCATGGCGGGCGGAAACCTTGAAAGTGCGGGTCTACGACAACGATCTGGCGCGGATCGCGTTGCCACCCGACAGTGGTGTGGACTGGCTGCGCGCGATTGCGGACCCCAAGGATGATCTGCGCGTGCCCATGAAAGGGCCGTTGCACAGCCTGCGCGAGGGCACGGCCGATCTGCACCGCGCAGCCCTTGTGCAGTGCAAGGCGGCCCATCTGTTGCCTGCCGCCGTGATCGTGGCTGTCGATCATCCGCTGAAGCTGGCGGCGGAATTGGGTCTGGTGGCGCTGCCGATTGCCGGGATTGCGCATGATCCGGTGCTGCATCCGGTGGTCAACGCGCGTGTGCCGATCGCCGCATCCGAGGCGGGGCGCGTGCATGTATTTCGGCCCGATGACGGCGGTGAGGAACACTACGTCATTGAAATCGGTCGCCCTGACCGTGCAGCACCAGTGTTGGTGCGGCTGCATTCGGCGTGTTTTACCGGGGATGTGCTGGGCAGTCTGAAATGCGATTGCGGCCCGCAACTGCACGCGGCGCTGGCACAGATGGGGCGCGAAGGGGCAGGGCTTCTGCTGTACCTTAATCAGGAAGGGCGCGGGATCGGCCTTGCCAACAAGATGCGCGCCTATTCCTTGCAGGATCAGGGGTTCGACACGGTCGAGGCCAACCATCGCCTTGGGTTTGAAGATGACGAGCGGGACTTTCGCATTGGTGCAGCCCTGCTGCGGCAGATGGGATTCGGGGCGGTCCGATTGATGACGAATAACCCGAAAAAGCTGGCGATGATGGAAAGCTGTGGTTTGCGCGTGGTGGAACGTGTGCCGTTGCATGCGGGCAAAACGGCGCAGAACGCGGGTTATCTGGCGGCCAAGGCGGCGAAATCGGGGCATTTGCCATGAAGTCCACCGATATTGTGGTGACCCGACGGGGTGCGCGTTTTCTGAACCGCCGCTTTGCCTGCACCATCGGGCGCGGGGGTATCACGGCGCGCAAGCGTGAAGGCGATGGCGGCACGCCTGCGGGCACGCACAAGATTGTGGGCATGCTGTATCGCCCGGACCGTATCGCCCGCGCGGCACTGCCGGATTGGGCGGTGCCTATCGGGTTGGGCGATTTCTGGTCCGAAGATCCTGCCGATCCGGATTATAACCTGATGGTTCGCACGCCATACCGATTTGGCCACGAATGTCTGCGCCGTGCTGATCCGCTGTATGATCTTATCCTGATCACAAACTGGAACTGGCCTTATGCCGTGCCAGGCAAAGGGTCGGCGATCTTCGTGCATCGCTGGCGCAGACCGGGGTATCCGACGGCGGGTTGTGTGGGTTTTGCGCCCCGCGATCTGATCTGGATCGCCAACCGGATCAGGCACCAGACACGGCTGATTGTGCAAGCGTAAAGATACTTTCCAAAGCGCTTTGATATCCTTACCCTTGGGATCAGTGAGGGAGGGTTTCATGGTCCAATCGCCGTCCATGCTGCAGGACGATCTTTTCGCATTGCGCCTTGCGCGGTCAGCGCGGGATTTGTGGCCTGTGCTGGACGCGCTGTATGGCGCGCACCCCGATCATGAGGGCTTCAAGACCCGTTTGCTGGCCTGTCTGCGCAAGGCAGCCGGTGACCGCGCGCCTGATCTGCAGCGTCTGGATTTACAGCGCGATCTGGAATCGGACTGGTTCTTGCGGCCCGATATGGCGGGTTATGTGTTCTACATCGACCGCTTTGCCGGGAACCTGAAGGGCGTCCTGGACAAGCTGGATTACCTTGCCGATCTGGGCATCACCTATGTGCATTTCATGCCCTGCCTGAAACCGCGTCCGGGTGACAGCGACGGCGGCTATTCGGTGATGGACTACCGCGCGATCAATCCGGACTACGGGACGATGGCGGATTTTGAAGCGGTGACGGCGGCCTTGCGGGCGCGCGGGATGTGGGTCTGCATTGATCTGGTGCTGAACCACACGGCCAAGGAACACGCCTGGGCGAAAAAAGCGGCCAAGGGCGATGCAGGGTATCAGGACTATTACCTGATGTATGACAGCCCGGATGTACCGAACACCTACGAACAGTCGCTGGTGGAGGTGTTTCCCGACAATGCACCCGGCAATTTCACCCACTACCCCGACTTTGGCAAATGGGTCTGGACCACGTTCAACGAACATCAATGGGATCTGAACTGGGCCAATCCGCAGGTGTTTGTGGAAATCGTCGAGATCATGCTTTTCCTCGCCAATCGCGGGGTCGATGTCGTGCGTCTCGATGCGGTGGCCTTCATGTGGAAACGTCTGGGCACGCGGTGTCAGTCGGAACCCGAAGTGCACATGCTGCTGCAAGCCCTGCGTGCGTGCAGCCGGATTGCCGCCCCTGCAATGATCCATCTGGCAGAGGCGATCGTGGCACCCGGCGAAATGCTGCCCTATCTGGGGCGCGGCAGGCATGATGGTAGGGAAGGCAACCTTGCTTATCACAACAGCCTGATGGTGCAGTTCTGGTCGTCGCTTGCCACGCGCGATACCCGCCTGATGACACATGTGCTGGCCAACCATTTTCCCGAAACGCTGACCAATGCCACCTATGCCACTTACTTGCGCTGCCATGATGATATCGGCTGGGCCGTGACGGATGAGGATGCCGCCGCCGTAGGCGTGTCGGGACACGGTCATCGCAACTTTCTGTCCGATTTCTATGAAGGCACATTTCCGGGCACCTTCGCGCGCGGGGCGTTGTTTCAGGAAAACCCCGAAACCGGGGACAAGCGCATTTCGGGCACACTCGCCTCGCTCGCGGGACTTGAAAAGGCAATATCAGACGGCGATGCGCAGGGCATCGACTGGGCGGTGCAGCGCATCTTGATGGGGCACGCGCTGATTGCGGCCTTTGGCGGCATTCCCCTGATTTACATGGGCGACGAGATTGCCCTGCTGAATGACTATGGCTACCGCGATGTGCCGGCACACGCCCATGACAGCCGCTGGGTGCATCGCCCGCAGATGGACTGGGCCGCATTTCATACACGCGGGGATCACAGCCCGGCGGGCCGGGTGTACCGTGGCGTCAGGCACATTCTGGCACGGCGCAGGGCAACGGACGCGCTGCATGCAATGCATGCGACGCGCATTATCGCGCATGATGTGCCGGGATTGTTTGCTTTTGCCAGGGTCGCACCGACGGGGGCCGTGGTGTGCCTGTTCAATTTTACCGAAGGTTGGATCAACCTGCCCGACGCCGTGGTGCGCCGCGCGGGTGCGCGCGACATGCGGGATGCGCTGTCGGAAAGCGATGTGCAACTGCACGGCGGCGCGGTTGTGCTGCCGCCCTATGGCCGGGTTTGGATGACATGACGTCTGCCTATTTCTTTCCGCACGCGACCACCTTATATCCACGTCAAACGCGTCACGAAGGAACATGACATGCTTTTGGGTGAAACAGCGGCCCCCGCGGCAAATCTGATTTCAGACGCAACCGAGGCCACGTTCATGGCGGACGTGATCGAGGCCAGCAAGGAAACACCGATCATCGTTGATTTCTGGGCCACCTGGTGCGGTCCGTGCAAACAGCTTACCCCGGCGCTCGAGGCGGCGGTGACGGCGGCAAAAGGCAAGGTCAGGCTGGTCAAGGTCGATGTCGACAAAAACCAGCGCATTGCAGCGCAGTTGCGGGTCCAGTCGATCCCGACGGTCTACGCGTTCTGGCAGGGCCAGCCGGTGGATGGCTTTCAGGGTGCGCAGCCCGCCTCTGAAATCAAGGCGTTCATTGACCGGGCGGCGGCACTTGGCGGCGACGGCGGTCTGGCCGAGGCGATAGCCGCTGCCGAGGAAATGCTGACCGAGGGTGCAGCGGTCGATGCGGCCGAAACATTTGCCGCGATCCTCGGCGAAGAGCCGGAAAATGCGGCTGCCTACGGCGGGCTGGCACGGTCGTATCTGGCGATGGATCAACTGGATCAGGCGCAGGCCCTGCTGGACGCGGCCCCGACAAAAATTGCCAAGGCGATGGAAGTCGAGGCGGCCCGCGCGCAACTGGAATTGGCGCGACAAGCGGCAAATGCGGGGCCAGAAGATGATTTGCGCCGTGCTGTTGAAGCAGCCCCCGACAATCATCAGGCGCGGTTCGATCTGGCGCTTGCGCTGCATGCGGCAGGCAAGGTCGACGAGGCGGTCGAGACGCTGCTGGATCTCTTCCGCCGGGATCGTGACTGGAATGATGGGGCGGCCAAGGCGCAGCTGATGATCATTTTCGATGCGCTAAAGCCACAGGACCCGATTGTGCTGAAGGGGCGGCGGCGGTTGTCATCAATGATATTTGCCTGATGCCTTTTGCAGTCTAAATACGCTCTATGATGATTGCATCCGATCTGCCTGACACGATCCCGGTTTTTCCGTTGCCTGGGGCGCTATTGCTGCCGCGCGCGCGCTTGCCGCTGCATCTGTTTGAACCGCGCTATCTGCAAATGCTTGATGATACGATGAAGACCAAGCATCGGCTGATTGGCATGATCCAACCGCGCGATGTGCCGGGGTCGGATGAAAAGCGGTTGCATGCCATCGGTTGCGCAGGCCGATTGACCGGATTTTCAGAAACCGAAGATGGCCGGTACATGATTACGCTGTCAGGGATTTCGCGTTTTCGTGTCAAGGAAGAGGTGACAGGCTTTGCGCCGTACCGCCGTTGCATCGTGGACTGGCAGACCTTTGGGCGCGATCTGGGTCAGACCGAGGATGACAAGGGCTTTCAGCGGGCGAAGTTCTTAAAGACGCTGGGGCGGTATTTTCAGGCGATGGATCTGTCAACGGACTGGGGCAGTTTATCGGATGCAGAGCCTGAATTGCTGATCAATTCGCTGTCCATGCTGTGCCCGTTCGATCCTGAAGATAAACAGGCCTTGCTGGAGGCGCCGTCATTGGAAACGCGGCGCGAAACGTTGGTGACACTGCTGGAATTCGCGCTGCGTGGCGGTTCGGGCGAAGAGATGATGCAATGAACGATACCGTGTCCGTTGACCGGCGCATGCTCGAGGCGCTGGTCTGCCCGGTGACGCAAGGCGTTCTGACCTATGATGGTGAACGGCAGGAATTGGTGTCAAAGGTCGCAAAGCTGGCGTTTCCGGTGCGGGATGGCATTCCGATCATGTTGGTCAGCGAGGCGCGGGAGCTGGACTAGGGCGTATCGCTGCCAATCAGGGTCACCTGACTGGCAGCGACACGCAACATAACCAACGGCTTGCCTGTCTTGGATCGCCTTAAATCTGAATCAGATTGTAGGCGATCCGCCCCAGGTCATCGG
>JANNKX010000046.1:0-1691 GCA_031396505.1 Rhodobacterales bacterium | reverse complement strand
AGATGGGCTGGTAGTTGCCAGGATTTTATATGCTGCCCGCTTTGAGGTAGAAGTGTATAGTTGTGTCATCGGAAAGCCTTCCAGTGATTTCGAGCACCTGATGAAGTACCGTGTGACAGGAGATATTACTTTGAATCACCTCCGTCCTAATGATAAACTACCTTTCATTGATACGGATGGTATCATCATTGATGCGTTGTTTGGCACGGGGCTTTCCCGGCGGGTTCCTGAACGCGAAATCATGGTATTGCATCGGATCAACGCGGAATGTGAGGAAACGGGATATGACAACCCACCCCACTCCGTTGCCGTGGATGTGCCGAGTGGTCTGGACGCAGATTCTGGGCGAGACATACAGAATTCTTTCTTTTGCGATCTGACGGTCACGTTTCATCGTGCGAAGGTTGGTCACGTTCTCGACGAGGGGTCACTTCTATGCGGCAAGGTCCGGGTCGCCGACATCGGCCTCAGCCAGAAGCAAGCTTCTGGTAGCGCCTGTCTAATTGTGAACTCTCCAACTGGGCATTACGGCCTCAAGAAGCATCAGTGGCAGCCCAATGGCTTCCTCCACAAATATTCCCACGGCCACGCCCTTATCCTCTCCGGCCCCCCCGGCAAAGGCGGCGCTGCCCGGCTTGCCGCGCGGGGGGCGTTGCGGATCGGCGCAGGACTTGTCACTGTTGCCTGCCCGCAAGACGCATTGGCGGAAAACGCGGCGCGGTTGGATGCGGTCATGTTGCGGCCTTTGGCGGGGGCGGATGATCTGGCCGAAGTGCTGACCGATGCCCGCATCAATGCGCTGTGTATTGGCCCCGGTTTTGGCACCGGTGACCGCGAAGCAGGCCTTCTGGCGACGGCCCTTGGCAGTCCCCCACCCCCATCCCCTCCCCACAGGGGGGAGGGGGGCCGCGCGGGGCTGGGAGATGCGCAAGACAATCAAGTGCTTCCCCTCCCCCCTGTGGGGAGGGGGGTGCGGCCAGTGGTCATCGACGCCGACGCCCTGACCATCCTGTCACAGCGCCCCGACCTGTTCGCCATGCTCCACCCCGCTTGCGTCCTGACGCCCCACGCGGGTGAATTCGCGCGCCTGTTCCCCGACATCGCCGAGAAACTGGCCGCACCCGCCACCACCGGCCCCGCCTATTCCAAGGTCGATGCCACGCGTGAGGCTGCAAAACGTGCGGGCTGTGTTGTGCTGTTCAAGGGGCCGGATACGGTGATCGCCGACCCATCAGGGCGCTGTTCGATCAATTCCGCCCATTACGAACGCGCGGCACCCTGGCTGGCCACCGCAGGATCGGGTGATGTGCTGGCGGGGCTCATCACGGGGCTTTTGGCGCGCGGGTTTGCACCGATGCAGGCAGCCGAAACCGCCGCTTGGTTGCATGTCGAATGTGCCCGCAGCTTTGGCCCCGGCCTGATTGCCGAGGACCTGCCTGAAGAATTGCCGAAGGTATTCCGCGCGCTTGGGCTGTAGCTGCCTTCAGGCGTCAACCGCCACAGGAGCGCAGGCCAGATCCAGCCCGCTTGCGTAAATCACAACAGCCGCATCAAATTCCAGTGTGAACAGCGCCACGTCCTGCACGATCTCGCGCCGGATCAGTTCGCCATCGGACATCCGTGCCGCCGGGATCATCGCCTGCGATGTGCCATACAGCGCTTTGGCGCGCCAGTCGCGCACCAGAATGGCC
>JANNKX010000032.1:0-24266 GCA_031396505.1 Rhodobacterales bacterium | reverse complement strand
ACCGACGGCGAGATGTATCGCGCCAACTGCCCCGTGCCGGACGGGTGCTTTTATCCCCCGACCCTCATCACCGGACTGTCCGCCGCCAGTACCCTGATGCAGGAAGAAATCTTTGGCCCCGTCCTTGTCGCCATGACCTTCCGCACCCCCGGTGAAGCCGTCGATCTGGCCAACAACACGCGCTACGGATTGGCTGCGACCGTCTGGACCGAAAACATCAACCTCGCCCTTGATGTCGCGCCAAAGCTGCGCGCGGGCATCGTCTGGATCAACGGCACCAACATGTTTGATGCCGCCGCAGGCTTTGGCGGCGTGCGTGAAAGCGGCTTTGGCCGCGAAGGCGGCTGGGAAGGGCTGGCGGCCTACGTCAAACCAATCGGCGTCGCAAAGCCGCTGAAACCGCTGGCCCCGGTCATGGCTGATGTCGTGGCCGTTGATGCAATCGACCGCACGGCAAAAATGTTTGTCGGCGGCAAGCAGGCGCGCCCCGATGGCGGCTATTCCCGCGCCGTCGTATCCCCACGCGGCAAGCTTTTGGGCCATGTTGGCCTCGGCAACCGCAAAGACATCCGCAACGCGGTCGAGGCCGCGCATGCCGCCAAAGGTTGGGCGCGCATGGCCGCCCCTGCGCGCGCACAGATCTTGTATTACATCGCGGAAAATCTGTCGGCACGGGCAGCCGAATTTGCCGCGCGCATCGCTGATATGACGGGCAAGCCGGGCGTGGCAGAGGTGGAGGCGTCAATCCAACGTCTGTTCACCTATGCCGCATGGGCCGACAAGTATGATGGCGCCGCCAAATCCGTGCCGATCCGTGGCATTGCCCTTGCGATGAACGAACCCTGCGGCGTGATCGGCGCAATCTGCCCGGATGACATGCCGCTCTTGGGCTTGATCAGCCTGATGGCCCCCGCAATTGCCATGGGCAACACCTGCATTCTGATCCCGTCCGAGGTGGCCCCGCTGGCGGCCACGGATTTTTATCAGGTGCTGGAAACCTCCGATCTGCCGGGCGGCGTGGTCAACATCGTGACCGGATCACATGCGGAACTGGCCAAACCGCTGGCCGGGCATATGGACGTTGACGCCGTCTGGTGTTTTTCATCGACGCCCCTGTCGGGACTGGTGGAGAAAGAGGCTGCCACCAACATCAACCGCACCTGGGTGAACCACGCGCGCGCACGCGACTGGATGGGGGCAGACGGTGAGGGCAAGCAATTCCTGCGCGCGGCGACCGAGGTCAAGACAGTCTGGGTGCCGTATGGCGAGTGAAGTTGGCAGCATGAGGGCGGCGCAGTTAACAAACCCTTAAAATCGGAAGCTAAGTGTTTGAAATGATTGGCTTCATAATCTGTCCCACCGTGGGACACCCGCTTACGCCCGCCCCGCCTTCGATGACAGCGTGATCGGATCAATCCCCATCCGGCGCAGCGCGGCTGTCCATTTGCCGCTGTCATCGGGCGAAAAGACCAGATCGCGCGGTGCGTCCGCCGTCAGCCAGTCGTTGCGAACGATCTCGGCCTCCAGCTGCCCCGGACCCCAGCCCGAATAGCCCAGCGCCAGCAGCGCGGTTTCCGGCCCTTCGCCCTGCGCAATCGCCTCCAGCACATCCAGCGTTGCCGTCATGCCATAGCCACCTTGTACCTGCATCGTCGCCTGCCCGCGCGCATAATCGGTTGAATGCAGCACAAAGCCGCGCCCGCGTTCGACCGGACCACCGAAATGCACCCGGATATCGCGCGCCGACGGCCCTTTGGGAATGCCGATATGGTCCAGCAGACCTGCAAAACTCAGGTCGGGCGCGGGCCGGTTCACAATCAGCCCCATGCTGCCATCCGGTGAATGCGCGCAGACAAGGATAACCGTATGGGCAAACCGTAGGTCGCCCATACCCGGCATCGCGATCAACAGTTGTCCCGCAAGGTCCATGCGCCCAAGATGATGCAACCGCGCCCCAAGTGCAATCACGCTGACGTGCATCATGGTTTTGTGATTTTCCAACCGCCGCCCTTCGCCTATGGTCCGGCCTATGAAACGGATCATCCTTTGCGC
The DNA here is from genome assembly GCA_031396505.1 of Rhodobacterales bacterium. Classification (GTDB taxonomy): domain Bacteria; phylum Pseudomonadota; class Alphaproteobacteria; order Rhodobacterales; family Rhodobacteraceae; genus JAAFHS01. The sequence continues at coordinate 22,214 of JANNKX010000032.1, read as the reverse complement.
GGCCCTTATGGCCCAACCCGCCTTTGCCAACCCCGATGACGTGGTGCTGGACGCAACCCTGCTGGAAGGCTGGACAACCGACAGCGGCACCCGCATGGCTGCGTTTTCGGTGACACTGGCACCAGGGTGGAAAACCTATTGGCGAACCCCCGGCGATGCGGGCATCCCGCCGCTGTTTGACTGGTCGGCCTCCGAAAACCTTGCCGCTGTGCGCTATCACTGGACCACGCCCGAGGTGTTTCGCACCGCAGGTTATCAGACGATCGGCTATCATGATGGCATGATGCTCCCGGTCGAGGTGACGGCGATTGATCCATCCCTGCCGGTGCAGTTGCGCGCGACGGTCGATATGGGCGTGTGCAGCGACATCTGCGTCCCGGCAACCGTGCAGGTGAGTACCGTGCTGACGCCCGCAGGCGTGAACAGCCCCTCGATCAAGGCCGCCCTGCGCGCACAGCCGAAGGCCGCAGGCGTGGCAGGGCTGGGGCGCATCACCTGTACGGTTGATCCGACGCGCGATGGTTTGCGTCTGACGGCGATCATCACCCTGCCCGCGCAAGGGCGCGCCGAAACTGTGGTGTTTGAAAGCGGCGTGGCAAACGTCTGGGCGTCCGAGGCTATAACCTCGCGCGATGGCGGCGTGCTGACGGCATCTGCCGATCTGGTCGCCCCCGCGCGTGCACCTTTTGCGCTGGATCGCTCTGGCGTGGTGCTGACGGTGATCGGCGACGGGCAAGCGGTGGAAATCCGGGGCTGCCCGGCGGAATAGGCGACACATCTTACGCGACAGATCGGCCATTCGGCTGCGGCTTGGGGATATCAAACCAAAGGACGTGACATGAGCGATGCAATCGAATGGGTTCTGCAAATGGCCATCAACCCCGGCCAGATGCCGAACGTCCAACCCCTGCTGGACGAGATGGTCGCGGCGACACAGGCGGATGAACCGGGTGCGCTGCACTATGAATACTACATGAACGCGGACAGGACACGCTGCACCGTGATCGAACGCTATGCCGACAACGCCGCGGTGATGGTGCATCTGGGCAATTTCGGGGCCAAATTCGCCGAGCGTTTCCTTGCCGCCTTCGCGCCCATCCGATTCACCGTCTATGGCCCGGCGGATGACACTGTGCGCGCCGCACTGGCAGGGTTCGGGGCGACGCATGAAACCATGATCGCGGGTTTTCATCGCTGATACGACCGATCCCCTACCGCCCCACACCCACATACTGCGTGAACCCCGCCGCGCGGACCTCATCCGGGTCATAGATGTTGCGCAGATCGGCCATGCGCGGCGTCGTCATCTTTTTCGCCATCCGCCCCAGATCAAGCGCGCGGAATTCGTTCCATTCCGTCAGGATCACCACCAGATCGGCCCCGTGCGCCGCCCCGTACGGGTTGTCCGACCATACCACCCCCGGCAGCAGCGCCTCGCCCTCGCGCCGGCCTTCCGGGTCCACCACCCGCACCTTCGCCCCCGCCCCCACCAGCGCCGGCACGATGGTCAGCGATGGTGCATCGCGCATGTCATCCGTGTTCGGCTTGAACGTCACGCCCAGAATGACAATCGTCTTGTCACGGAAATCGCCGTCGCACAGATCCTCGATCTTGTCGATCATCCGCCGCTTGATTTCGTCATTCACCTTGATGACCGTCTCCACGATCTGCATCGGCACTGCATGATCCTGTCCGATCCGCGCCAAAGCCTTGGTATCCTTCGGGAAACAACTGCCACCATAGCCCGGACCCGCATGAAGAAACTTGTTCCCGATCCGCCCGTCCATGCCCATGCCCTTCGATACCGCCTTGATATCCGCCCCCACCTTTTCGCACAGGGCCGCAATTTCGTTGATGAAGGTGATCTTGGTCGCGAGAAACGCATTGGCCGCGTATTTGATCATTTCCGCCGATTCCAGGTCGGTGAACACAACCGGAAATTCCCGCAGGTACAGCGGGCGGTAGATATCCGCCATCACCTTGCGCGCGCGGTCGGTTTCCGCCCCCACCACCACCCGGTCCGGGCGCATGAAATCGTCAATCGCCGCACCCTCGCGCAGGAACTCCGGGTTTGATGCCACATCAAAATCTGCCGCAGGACTGGCCGCCGCCACCGCCACCGCCACCGCGCGATTGGTCCCCACCGGCACCGTGGATTTTGTCACCACCACCGCGTAACCCGTCAGCGCCGCCCCGATTTCCGCCGCCGCCGCCATCACATAGGTCAGGTCCGCATGGCCGCTACCCCGCCGCGTCGGCGTGCCCACCGCGATGAAGACCGCATCAGCGCCCGCCACCGCCGCCGCCAGATCAAGCGTGAATGACAGCCGCCCTGCCGCCACGTTCTTGGCCATCAGATCCTCAAGGCCCGGCTCGAAGATCGGGGTCTTGCCCGCCTGCAATTGCGCAATCTTGGCCGGGTCTTTGTCCACGCAGATCACATCATGCCCAAAGTCCGAAAAGCATACCCCCGACACCAGACCCACATAGCCCGTCCCAATCATTGCAATCCGCATGTGCCTGTCCCCGTCCCCGCTCAGGCTCTTCCTAAGCGGGGGCAGGAAAGGTGTCAAACGCACCAGCGGATCCGCATCCAGCGCCGTTCAGAAGTCCGTTTCGACATAGATCGACGCGACATCGATCCCGACAGCCGCCGCCGTCGCGTTGTTGGTCCGGTATCCCCATGGCGCTGCCAGCAGCACTGTTGCCGCCGGGAGCTGTGTGCCAGGTGTTCCGTTCAAAAGCCCCGTCGCCACCTGACCCGTAGTCAGTCGTGTGATCTGATACGAACAGACCGTCGCACCGGGCGGTGCAAACAGCGCAAGTTCATAAACATCCGCATTAGTGCTGACCGGAAAGGTCGCACCAAGGTCAATGGGCGTCTGTGCGGCAGTCCCGCCGAAAAACAGCTTCATGGTCGTATCCGCCGCCCCATGACCGATCCCGATGCAGTTTGTCAGCGTTGAAGGCTCCACATTCGCAGCACCCAAACTCTCACGAACCCCGATGAACATGCGCGCGCCGGCAACCAGCGTCGCATCCGAAATCCCGAACCGGATGACAAAGAAGAACCCTCCGAGCGTGCCATTGCCAAGGGTAAACTGCCCCGCAGGCGCACGAAAATTGCCAATCGCGCCCGCAGTCGCCGCGCTCACAAAGCCCAGTCGCCGCATCCGCGTGAACAGGCTGGTCGTCGCCACATTGCGCGCCGTCGCGGTGAGACCCGTCGTCGTCAGGGATGCCATGCCGATCACGCCTGGCACCGTCGTGGCATTGCCGGGCGGTGCCCAGATTCCCACCTTGTTCTGTGCCAGCAGTGGCTGGATTGCACTCTCGATCCCCACCGGGCCGACAAATCCCGGCAACTGCCGCCCGCCGATTTCCCGTCGGAACAATTTTACCTGACCCGCTGCCGGGATGCCCGGCGTGCCGCTTGTCAGGGTCAGCGGATCGCTTGGCCCGCCACCTGCAGGCGTCGCCCAGGTGCCGTCCGCCCGCAGAAAGTTCACCGCCCCCCCGCCCGATGCCGGGGCCAGACCGGCCTCTGTCGCCGATACCAGCGGCAGCGTCACATCCGCACCCGTGGACGAGGCAAGCACCCTGCTGCCCCCGGTGTAGCCCAGATCGGTCGGCACATTTGCCTGCGCCCCGTCCGCCACGTTCAGCAGCCCGCGCACCTGCGCCGCCGTCAGCGCCTCGGGCGCGCCCGTCCCCGCTGCAACCCGCCCGATCAGCAGCGCCGTGCCCATATCCGCCATCTTTGTCAGGCTGACAACGCCCGCATCAATCGTCCATGTTGCCCCGCCGCCCGCGACCGTGACATCGCCCTTGTCACCGTCCGCCACACCGCCGCCACCGCCCCCCGCCCCCACCACGACTGTACTGCCCGCCGTCTGCAGCTTGACCTCGCCCGTTGTGGTATTCAGCCAGAATGTCCCGTTCACCGGCCCTACCGGATCAACCGCCTGCCCGCCCAGCCGCATCGGCTGCGGCAATGTCACCGCCCCCGTCGCCGCCTCCGCCAGCAGGGCCGTGGCAAAGGCTGTGCCATCCGCACTGACCTTCACGCTGAAATCATCCGCCCCCGCCAAGCCCATTTCCGCCCGGCCCGAAAAACCCGTCTGAAACAGCAGGCTCGCCGTATCGCCTGTTCCCGCCTTGTTCACCTTGACCTGATGCCCCGCCCCGTCATGCGTCAGCAGCGTCGCCGCCGCCGCACTCGTCAGCCGGTTTGTTGCCGATGCCGTCGCATTCAGCCCCAGTTGCGGCAGCATGCCCGGCAGACCTGCAACCGCCCAAGCTGTCCCGTCATAGGTGATATCCACGCCCTCGCCCATCACGAAAGCCCGCCAGCCTGCAAGCGGCACCACATAGACCCAGCCCGTCTCGCCCCAGACCGCGATCTGTGCAGCCTTGCCCGCCCAGACCCCCGTCGCCCCCGCCGCCACGATATAGCGATCCCCCACCTCCGGCGTCGCAGGCGGCACCGTCAAGGCCCGGCTTTCCACCGCCAACTGCACGATGATGTCCAACAGCCGGATCGCCTCGTTATGCGTCACATGCTTTTGCGCCTGCGCAGGCAGGATATACGGCAGGTTCAGGATCGGTGAAGTATCGGGCATGCGCGGCCTCCGCAGGGTTCAGCTTTGGCTTGCGACGTTAGAAGACGCGCCTTACCGAACCCTGACACCGCCGCGCGCCGCCACCCTGCTTTACGCAACAGGCAGCACCGCCTCCCCCTTTGCCTCGCGCCACGTCAGCCGGCACACCACTGCGAACGCAAAGCGCAGAAACGCCGCCTGCGCCGCTGGCAAATCCGTCCCAAGATGCCGCACAATCCCGGTGACCGCCACAAAGCCAGCCCCGACGCCAGCATCCAGCCAACCCCGTGCAGCGTCATGTCCCGGTCATAGGTGAAAGTCGTCATGGGCCGCAGACTTCGCCCACCCTATCCGCCAAACGCGAGGGCCGCCGCAATCGCCCACACCGTGGCACCCACCACGATTTCCAGCACGACCCAGGCCTGCGGACGCGCAAACAACGGTGCAAGCAGCCGCGCCCCAAACCCAAGGGTTGCGAAAAAACTGAACGACCCCGCCGCCGCCGCCACCCCGAACACGAACCCGTGCGGCACATATTGCGCCGAGATCGACCCGATCAACACCACCGTATCCAGATATACATGCGGGTTCGCCCATGTCAGGATCAGGCAGGTCGCGATCACCTTGCCCAGCGGCGTACCTGCGCCCGCTGCAGGCAGTAATGCCTCGCCCCCTTGCAGCGCCGCGTGAAACCGCAGCGCGCCATAAACCAGCAGGAACGCCACCCCCGCCCAGCGCATCGCATCGCCAATCCACGGCACCGCCCCCGACACCGCGCCAAACCCCGCAACCCCCGCGCCGATCAGAACGGCATCCGATCCCGCACAGGTCAGAACGACTGCCGCCACATGTTCACGCCGCAATCCCTGCCGCAAAACGAACGCATTCTGCGCCCCGATCGCCATGATCAGGCTGACCGCCACCAGATAGCCATGCAGGGCCGCCTCAAGCATCGCGCGCCAAGGTTTGCAAGGCCGCCATTGCACGGTCCCGGTCCGGCCAGGCCACAAAGATGTGGTCGTGGTAGTAGCCTGCCATGACGTTGGCGCTGATCCCCTGATCCGCCAGCGCCCGCGCAAAAGCCGCTGTCAGCCCCACCCCGCTCAGCGCGGAATGCAGTGTCAGGCTGATCCGTGCCCAGTGCGTTTGCACCGTGACACCTGCGGCGGCCAAAGCCGCCACCGGCGCAATCACGGTCACGCCCTCGGCCTCCGCGACCGTCGCAAACGCCCCCGGCACAAGGGCCGCGCAAACCTCGATCCCATAGGGATCTGCGGCCAGCAGCGGGGCCATCCCCCGGATCATCTGTGTCAGATCGCTGATCTCTGCCATCACTTTGCCCCATAATGCCACTTGACCTCACCATGCGGGACGGCAACACTCAAATTAATCTTCTTTCCATTGCGTTAGAAATTTTAATGATTGACCCCGCCCAGCTTGCCGCCCTTGCCGCTGTTCACCGCCGTGGCAGCTTTGATCTGGCTGCAAGCACGCTGCACCTCACCCCATCGGCCATTTCCCAACGCATCAAGGCGCTTGAAGATGCCACTGGCACCCTTCTTATCCGTCGCGGGCAGCCCTGCATCGCGACCGATGCCGGCATGCGCCTGATCCGCCATCATGACGAAATCACCCTGCTGGAACGCGCTCTGACCGCCGATCTGCGCGGGCGCAGCGCCGGTCCCGCCACGCTGCGCATCGCCGTCAATGCCGACAGCCTTGCCACATGGGTCATCCCCGCGCTTGCCGCGACCACCGGCTTTCTGTTCGATCTGGTGATTGATGATCAGGACGTCAGCGCCGACTGGCTGAAACGCGGCGAGGTGTCTGCCGCCATCACCGGGCACCCCGGCCCCTTGCAGGGCTGCGATACCATCCCGCTGGGGTCATTGCGCTACCGCGCCACCGCATCGCCCGCCTATATCGCTGCGTGGTTCGGGGCTGGCGTCACTGCAGATGCCCTTACCCGCGCGCCCGCCCTGACGTTTTCCGATAAGGACCGCCTGCAGGATATCTGGGTTGCCCGCCAAACCACCGTCGTCCGCCGCACCGCGTTTCCCAGTCACCGCATGGCCGCACCACAGGCCTTTGTCGATGCCTGTGTCGCTGGCCTTGGCTGGGGCCTGAACCCCGAACCGCTGATCGCCCCGCATCTGGCCGATGGCCGCCTGTGCGAACTGGTGCCCGGTGCGCATCTTGACGTGCCACTGCACTGGCAATTTGCCCGCCTGACCGCACAGGCCACAGCCCCCCTGACCACCGCCATCCGCACCGCCGCGCGCCACGCCCTGATCCCGCCCCTTGTCACGTAGGATGGGCAATCCTGCCCATCTGCCCCGATCACGCAATGTTTCAAAAGTCTTAACGACTCGCCGAAAATTTAAGTTAACCTATTGAAAGAATTGTATATACTGTAAAATTGACAGCCGTCAATTTTCGTCAGATCCCGACTTCCAACCGCCCTACCAGCGCGCCCAGCATCGCCTCGCAGCGCGCGATCTGTTCGACACTCACCCATTCATCCGGCTTGTGGCCCTGCGCCATCGACCCCGGCCCGCAGATCACTGTCGGTATCCCCAGCCGTTCCGCAAACAACCCGCCCTCGGTGCCAAACGCCACCTTGATCGTGCCATTCGCCCCTGTCAGCGATTGCACAAACCGCACCACGCCCGCATCCGTCGGCGTGCCCAGCCCCGGATAATCCCACAGCCGCTCGATCCGGATCGCCGCCTCAGGGAATTCCGCCCGCAAAGGTGCAACGATCCCTTCCGCCGCCGCCTCCACCCGCGCGATCAGCCCCGCCACATCCTCACCCGCAGGCGCCCGGATTTCCCAGTCAATCACCGCCAGATTCGGCACGATGTTCACCTGCACCCCGCCCTGCATCATCCCCACATGCAGCGTGGCATAGGGCACATCGTATTCGCCGTCCTGCAAGCCTGACGCTGCCACATCGGCCTGAATGCTCCGCACCGCACAGATGAAATCCGCCGCTAGATGCAGCGCGTTCAACGCCGTCGGCGCCAGCGCTGAATGGCCCTCGCGCCCCACACACGTGGCCCGGAGTGCCACCTTGCCCTTGTGCCCTGTTGCCACCTGCAGCCCCGTCGGTTCCCCCACGATGCACATCGCGGGCCGGAAGGGTGCTGCTGCCAGCATATCAATCAGGCTGCGCACACCCATGCAGCCGATCTCTTCATCATAAGACAAGGCCAGATGCAGGGGCGTCTTCAGCGGCCGCCCCGCCGCGTCCAGCATTGCGGCAATCGCACAGGCCACGAACCCCTTCATATCCGCCGCCCCGCGCCCGTAGAAACGCCCGTCGCGTTCGGTCAACGCAAACGGCGGCATCGTCCATGCCTGCCCCGTCACCGGCACCACATCGGTATGCCCCGACAGCATCACGCCCGGCCCCTCCGGCCCCACCGATGCATACAGGTTTGCCTTCCCACCCGTCGGATTAGGGATCAGCACAGCCGAAATCCCCGCCCCCGCCAGCAAATCGCGCACGAACGTCATCAACGCCATGTTCGGATTGGAACTGACCGTATCGAACGCAATCAGCCGGGCAAGGATATCACGGGTCTGCATCGGGCCTCCGGGTTACAACCACCTAACCCGAAAGCCCCGCCGCTGGAAAGATCAGGCCAGCACATCCGCCACCTTGATCGTGCGCCCTTCGGCGACCGACCGCAGCGCCGCCTCGGCCAGTGCAAGTGCGATCAGCCCATCCTCGCCCGTCGGTGCCGCCTGTCCCTTGCCGCCCAGTGCCGCGATGAAAGTCGCAATCTCGGCCGCATAGGCCTCGGTGTAACGCGTCATGAAGAAATCATGCAGCGGCGGGCGGGTGTAGCCTTGCGCATTCGCAACCTCGATCGACACCGGGCGCTGGTTTTCGGCAGCAACCGAGCCCAAGGCGCCATGCACCTCGATCCGCTGATCGTAACCATAGGTGGCCCTGCGCGAGTTCGAAATCACCGCCTGCTTGCCTGTCGCCGTCTTCAGCATCACCTGAACGGAATCGAAATCCCCCGCCTTGCCAATCGCAGGGTCAACAAGAACCGAGGCCATGGCCGATACTTCGGCAATCTCTTCGCCCAACAAGAACCGCGCCATATCGAAATCATGGATGGTCATGTCACGGAAAATCCCGCCCGACCGCGCGATATAGTCAATCGGCGGCGCACCCGGATCGCGGCTGGTGATCACCACCATCTCAACCGCGCCGATCGTGCCCTTGTCAATTTCGGCCCGCACCGCGCGGAAATGCGGATCAAAGCGGCGGTTGAAGCCCACCATCAGCGTACCCTTGTGGGCCCGCACCACCGCAAGGCAGGCCTTAACCCGCGACAAAGACAGATCAATCGGCTTTTCGCAGAATACCGCCTTGCCCGCCTTGACGAACGCCTCAATCAAGTCGGCATGCGTATCGGTCGGCGTGCAGATCACCACCGCATCAATATCCTTTGCCGCCAGAATCGCATCAATGCTGCGCACCTCGCAGCCATACTGATCCGCAATCGCCTGTGCCGCCGGGGCCATCGCATCCGCCACCGCCACCAGCGCCGCCCCCGGATCACCTGTCACTGCGCGCGCGTGGACCTTGCCGATACGACCCGCGCCCAAAAGCCCAAACCTGACTGTCATCATTCTCTCCTTGTTGCGGGGCAGCAGCGCGCAGCTTTGCCCCTGCGGCGATGGCGTGACGGAACGTGTATTCCATTTTTGCACCGATTCAACTGAAATATTCCACTCTTAACCCCCGTATTTTTGCCATTCGCTTTTTCACCGAACCCCGCTACATCACGTCCAGTTATGGCGGAGCGAGACATGGCAGACGACCCTCTTTTCATTGTTGCCGCAATCGCGGCCGTTGGTGTGCTTGCGATCCTGCTGATCGGCATTGGCGGCTTTGCCCGCGGCGGCGAATTTAACAAGAAACACGCAAATCGCCTGATGCGCTACCGGATTTATGCGCAGTTTGGCGCCGTTGTGCTGATCGTGGCTTTTGCCTGGCTGCGCGCGCGTGGGGGGAACTGATGGTCGTTCTGTCGAAAATCTATACCAAAACCGGCGATGCTGGCGAAACCGCCCTTGGCAATGGCGCGCGCGTCGCCAAACATTCTGTACGCGTGTCGGCATATGGCACGGTTGATGAAACCAACGCCACCGTCGGCCTTGCGCGCCAGCATGCCAGCGGCGATATTGACGCCGCACTGAAACGTATCTCGAACGACCTGTTCGATCTGGGCGCAGATCTTTGCACGCCCGACATGCACAAGGATGCCGATCTGCCTTACACGCCCTTGCGGATGATCGAAACACAGGTGCTGCGTCTGGAATCCGAAATTGACGTGATGAATGCAAAGCTGACCCCTCTGCGCAGCTTCATTCTGCCGGGCGGGTCCGCCTTGGCCGCACAGCTGCACCTGTGTCGCACCGTGTGTCGGCGCGCCGAACGCCTTGTCGTCGAAACCGCGACGATGGAGGAAGTAAACGCCGAGGCGGTGAAATACCTGAACCGGCTGTCTGACTGGTTCTTTGTCGCAGGCCGCATTGCTAACAATGATGGCAAGGATGATGTGCTCTGGGTGCCCGGCTTGACGCGCGGCGCGTAAAACGCGGCGTCGTGTTACAGCCATGTGTCGCATTTGGTCTGTATCCGTGCGGCGTGACGCGCTAATCAGTCTGCGTAAACATCGGGCAGCCGCCCATAAGTGAAGGATTCGTGCCGATGAAGGTTCTTGTCCCTGTCAAACGGGTGATCGACTATAACGTCAAGGTTCGCGTCAAGGCGGACGGGTCGGGGGTTGATCTGGCCAACGTGAAGATGTCGATGAACCCGTTTGACGAAATCGCCGTCGAAGAGGCCATCCGTCTGAAGGAAAAGGGCATCGCGTCCGAAATCATCGTTGTGTCTATCGGCGTCAAGCAGTCGCAGGAAACACTGCGTACGGCCCTTGCCATGGGTGCCGACCGCGCGATCCTGATCGAGGCGACGGATAACGTTCAAACCGATATCGAACCGCTTGCCGTGGCAAAACTGCTCGCCGCCGTTGTGCGCGAAGAAGGCCCCGGCCTTGTGCTGTGCGGCAAGCAGGCCATCGACAACGACATGAACGCCACCGGGCAGATGCTGGCCGCACTTCTGGGCTGGTCGCAGGCGACCTTTGCCTCGGAACTCGCCATTGCGGGCGATACCGCCACCGTGACGCGCGAAGTCGATGGCGGTTTGCAGACCATCACCGTCAAGATGCCCGCCATCGTTACGGTTGATCTGCGCCTGAACGATCCGCGTTATGCAAGCCTGCCCAACATCATGAAGGCAAAGGCCAAACCGATGGCGATGAAAACCCCCGCCGATTATGGCGTGGATGTGGCTCCGCGTCTGGCCATCGTGAAAACGGTCGAACCGACGGGTCGCAAGGCGGGCGTCAAAGTCGCATCTGTTGCCGAACTGATTGCAAAACTCAAAGACGAAGCGGGGGTGATCTGATGGCTGTTCTTCTTCTTGCCGATGTTATTGACGGCGCACTTGGCGTTGATCAGGTTGCCAAAACCCTGACAGCAGTAAAGTCGCTTGGCCCGGTCACGGTTCTGGTGGCAGGCACGGGCGGTGATGCCGCAGCGGCCGAGGCGGCAACGCTGGCCGGTGTCGCGAAGGTGATCTTTGCCGATGACCACGCCTATTGCCATGCCATGGCCGAACCGACCGCTGCGCTGATCCATTCGCTGGCGGGCAATTACAGTCATATCGTTGCCCCATCCGGCGCGTTTTCCAAATCGGTGCTGCCGCGCGTGGCGGCATTGCTGGACGTGATGGTGATCTCCGAAGTGCTGGCGGTGATTGATGCCGACACCTTTGATCGCCCGATTTATGCCGGAAACGCGATCCAGACCGTGAAATCGGCAGATGCGACCAAGGTGATGACGATCCGCACCGCCACTTTTGATGCGGCAGGCAAGGGTGGCAACGCCCCGATCGAAAAGATTGCCACCGCCGCCGATGGCAGCCTGTCCACGTGGGTTGAGGATAAGGTTGCCTCCAGTGACCGCCCCGATCTGACAAGCGCAGGCATCGTCGTGTCCGGCGGGCGCGGTGTGGGCAGCCAGGCTGACTTCGCGATGATCGAAAAACTGGCTGACAAGCTGAATGCCGCCGTCGGTGCATCCCGCGCCGCCGTCGACTCAGGGTATGCCCCCAACGACTGGCAGGTCGGCCAGACCGGCAAGGTTGTGGCCCCCGATCTGTATGTCGCCATCGGCATTTCCGGTGCGATCCAGCATCTCGCCGGCATGAAAGACAGCAAAGTCATCGTCGCCATCAACAAGGACGAAGAGGCCCCGATCTTTCAGGTTGCCGATTACGGCCTTGTTGCTGATCTTTTCACCGCCGTGCCCGAACTGATCGAAAAGCTGTAGTCACCGCCCCAATGCATCAGCGCGCGCCCTGTCACAGGGCGCGCGCCTTTTCACGGGAACTGCCGCAGAATCGGGACCAGCGTATCGGCAATCCGGCGGTGCGCCCGCATCCCCGGCAGACCCGCCTCGACCGCCAGTGCCTGCATCGCATCTGTCTTATCACCGCGCTCTGCCGTTGGACAAATCTCGATCTGAAATCTCGCGTGTTGGGCCACTTTTTCCATCATGCTGCGGTCCACCAGGGCCGGATAGGTTGGCCCGACCTCATCATCTGCCGCATCTTTTGGCGTTTGCGATCCCGTCCACAGCAACACGGTTCGCGGCCCCACACGGTGCATCAACGCAATCATCCGTTCCACCCACAACGCCTGCAATTCCGCAACCACCACCCCGAACCGTGTGCGCGACACCGCGCGCAGGGATTGCACCAGATGCCGGGTAAAGTGGAACTCGGCAAAATCCACATCCGGATACAGATTGCGCAATCCTGGCGATACCGAAAGCACCCGGTCATTCCGGCGCGGATGGACCGCGTAATACGGGTTGGTCTGGTTGTGCGCCCCCACAACCTGCACCACAACCGCTGCCGCCCCTTGCGCAATCCGCGCAATTTCATCATCCGCCAGAAACACATCTGGCCCCGCATTCGCGATGCCAAGGTTCACCACCGGCACCGTCAGCGATTGCTCCAACTGATCGACAAATGGCAAGGGCACATACTTGCCAAAGGTTTCAGTCCCCCCAATCACCACCAGGTAGCGGCCCGAAAGGTTCCGACATGGCCCCCGGAACACCAGTTTTGACTGCCCATAATGACATGGCGCATAGTCGAGCGCCGCAGCGCCCGCCGATATAAAAGCCATCACACCCACCCAAAGATTCATTCACCCACGTGTCAGAATGAAGGCGAAGCCTTGCCAAATGGCTAAAGTTTGCACTTGCCTCGAATACGAAAGGCTTTTGCCGCAGTGCAGCGGGCTTGCAGCGGCCCGCCCTTGCGGCCTATGGTCCCCCCATGCAGGAGGCCCCCATGGTTGACATCAAGAATATAGGCGTCGTAGGTGCCGGACAGATGGGCAGCGGCATCGCGCATGTCTTTGCGCTGGCCGGGTTCGATGTGCTGATAACTGACGTCAAACCCGATAACCTGACTGCCGCGATCGCCCTGATCGACCGCAACATCGAACGGCAGGTGACGAAGGGCAAGGTTCTGTCTGCCGACAAGCGCGCCGCGATGGAACGCATCCGGACCACGGGCCGCCTCGCCGATCTGGGTGCCTGCGATCTGATCATCGAGGCCGCGACCGAACGCGAAACCGTGAAAGTCGCGATTTTTGAAGACCTTGTTCCGCATCTGCAACCGCATACGATCCTGACGTCGAACACGTCGTCGATCTCTATCACCCGGCTCGCCAGCCGGACTGACCGCCCCGAAAAGTTCATGGGGTTTCACTTCATGAACCCCGTCCCCGTGATGCAACTGGTGGAGTTGATCCGCGGCATCGCAACCGATGATGCGACGTGGGACGCGCTGCATGCCGTGGTGAAAAAGCTGGGCAAGACCGCCGCCAGCGCCGAGGATTTTCCCGCCTTCATCGTCAACCGCATCCTGATGCCGATGATCAACGAGGCGGTGTATACCCTGTATGAAGGCGTGGGGTCGGTCAAATCCATCGACGAATCCCTGAAACTCGGTGCCAATCACCCGATGGGCCCGCTGGAGCTCGCGGATTTCATCGGGCTGGACACCTGCCTTGCCATCATGAACGTGCTGCACGAAGGGCTGGCCGATACCAAGTACCGGCCCTGCCCGCTGCTGACGAAATATGTCGAGGCGGGGTGGTTGGGCCGCAAGACGCAGCGGGGGTTTTACGACTATCGCGGCGAAGTGCCGGTGCCGACGAGGTAGGGAATGGCTGAGTAGCTACAAGTTCCTACAACGTGGCCCTATACCTCGACAGTGCTTCCTTAAAATCGCTGGAAGGCACAACATTGAAAGCAACGTTGGCCATTAGATAGGCTTTTGCCTTGCTTGCAAACTTGGACTCGAAAATCCATGCATGCTCAACGGGCTTCAGGTCGGTTCGTGCGAACTCTTTCCATGCTTTTTCCATGGCCCTATTTCGCTCTGCCGGAAGGTCCGACGCTGCATTAATCTGATCGACATAAGGTTGCAGACGAATTGCAAGATAGCCCAGACCCACGGCAATAAGCCCTTGCAAGGCAAGGGAAATACGGCCGGCATCCTACCCGTGGTTTTCCGAATAATGCGAGAACCCGTTGCCACCGTTGATTACAAAAGCCACAAAGGTCGAAGACTCACGGACATGGTGCAGTGGCATGGGAAGCAAATCATAGTCGACGTTTGTATCGATGAGTTCTTCGTAGGTATTCATGCAGTCTGACACCATGTCACTGTCTTCCGAAGACTCCATCATGTTTTGACTGATCGGAAACATTGCTTGAACCTCGCCTACTTCCCCAACGCCAGCGTATGCTCCCGCAACCAGGCCAGAAAGCCGCGCGGGTTGCCTTCCCAGTCTTTCAGCACATCTGCCGAAATCGGCTCACCGACATACGGGCGCTGCGGTTTGAACAGGGCGCGCTTGATTTCGTACAAAAGCAGGCCCTGCCGCACCGTGGCCGACACGTGGTTCGCAATCTGATAGGCCCGCGAATTGCGCCCGGTAAAGTGGATCGGCACAATCGTCGCCCCCGACCGGTGGATCATCTTATGCGTGAACAGGTTCCATTCCGCCTCCACCACCGGGCCGAACCAGCCGGGGGAACAGGCCACCTTTCCCGCTGGAAAAAGGATGATCACACCACCGTTGCGCAGCGCATCCATCGTGAGGTTGCGCATCTCCAGCCCCAGTTCGCGCGAATTTTCCTCATGTGGGAACGGCACCGGGATCATGAATTCCGCCACTTCCGGGATGCCCGTCAACAGTGACCGCGTCAGGATCTTGAAATCCGGCCGCACCCGACTGACCATTTCCGCAATGATCATCCCATCCACCAACCCGTGCGGATGGTTCGCCACCACCACCACCGGGCCTGTCGCGGGGATGCGCCGGATTTCTTCTTCCGGTGTCAGGATATCGATGCCCATGTGTTTGATCGCCTTCGACCAGAACGGTGCGCCAAACGGTGCCCCCGCCTTTTCAAACTTGCGGATCAATTGCAGCAGCGTGATCTTGGCCGTCGTCCATTCAATCAGACGGATTGTGCCAATTTTCCATGGGTTCGAAAACGTGCCGGCATAAGACAAGCGCCGTTTGTCATACGGCTTGTTCGGGTTTTCCGCCACGATGGGCTTTACAATGTCGTCCATACGAAGCGTCCGCCTCACCCCACGGTCATCAAGATGCGCCATGCCGCGTTCCTTTCAGGAAATGCATAGTACACTTTCAGCAGATCGCCTTAGTAGTCTTCACCGAACTTGTCCGCAACCAGTGCTTCAAGCGCGTCGGCAAGAACCGCCGCTGCCGCACCACTTGTTGCCACATCAATAGTCGTTCCGCGTGACGCTGCCAACATCAAAAGACCCATGATGCTGTCACCCGAGACCGTCATCCCGTCGCGTGTCACTTGCGCGCGCGCATCATGGCGTTCAACCACCTCGACGAACTTGGCCGAGGCACGGGCATGCAGACCCTTTTCGTTGATGATGTGCAAGGTCCGCGTCACGGTCATTCAGGCCGTTGGCCCCGCCCCGACGTCAAGGCAATCAATATATTTGCGGCCTGCATCAAGCGCCGCTGCGATCGCATGTTCCATCGTCAGATCGCGTGACTTTGCCAGCTTGACCAGCATCGGCAGATTGGCCCCGTAAATGATCCGCCGGTCCGACCCCGAACAGGCCATCAATGACAGGTTCGATGGCGACCCGCCGAACATGTCTGTCACCACCACCACGCCCGCCCCTGCATCCACGGCATCGGCCGCTGCGCAAATCTCGGCCTGTTTGGTCTGGCGGTCGTGGTCGTCCTCAATTGCGATTGCGCGCACCCCTGTGACCGGCCCCACCACATGTTCGACCGCCGACAGATATTCGCGCGCAAGGCCACCATGGGCGACAATCACGATCCCGATCACGGCTGCATCACTCCCAAGCTTTCGTGCGCACCATGTGGGTCCTTGCGTTCCAGTTCGCGGTGACGTTTTGATACTGTCCATCCTGCTTCTGCAAGCCCCTGTCCCAAAAGTTCTACCATTGCCACGGACCGGTGTTGCCCGCCGGTGCAGCCAAACCCGATCGTCAGATGCGCCTTGCCTTCGTCCAGATGCGCAGGCAGCAGCATCAGAACAAGATCGCGGACCTTGTCGTAAAACGGCGCAAAGCGTGCATCGCTGCGGATATGGTCCACCACCACCGCATCGCGCCCGTCAAGGCCGCGCAGGGCAGGCACCCAATGCGGGTTCGACAGGAACCGGCAGTCGAAAATCATGTCCACGCCACGCGGAAGCCCGCGCCGATAGCTGAATGATTGCAGCGATACCGCCAGTGCCGCCGTGCCCGCCCGCCCGAACCAGCGCCCGATATCGGCCTTCAGGTCGTGCACCGACAGTTCCGTCGTATCAATCAGTTGATCCGCGCGCACCCGCACCGGCATCAGCAGATCGTTTTCGCGTGCGATCCCTTCGCTCGGTGTCTCGTGCGGGGCCAACGGGTGCCGCCGCCGCGTTTCCGAATAGCGCCGGATCAATTCCGTCGGCGCGCAATCCAGATACAGAACCTCCAGTGCCACACGCGCGTCGCGCGTCAACGTATCAATCAATTCGATCAGCGCCGTCGCATTGAAATCACGGTTGCGCGCATCCAGACCCAAGGCGATTGGCCGCCCTGACGGTGCCTCCGCGACCAGCCCCGCCACCAGCCGCAGCGGGAGGTTGTCGATCACCTCGTAATCCAGATCCTCAAACGCCCGGATCGCCGTCGACCGTCCAGCCCCCGACGGCCCAGTCACAAAGACCAGTCGGTGCATCAGCGGTTGTGTCTGGCTCTGGTCCACAGGGTTGGTCCGGCTAAAACGATCAAGCATGGCGACCATGCCGCAGTTGCAGCATAAGCGCTACCGGGAAATGAGCGTGATTTGCGTTGCAAACAAGGGGGAAAAGGCAGCCGAGCAGTTCAATCGTCCGTGTTGGGGGCAGACGCTGCGTCTCGGTCCGGTCCAGATCAACCACAAGGGCAAGGGCGCAGTGTTGCGCAACCGCTGCGCGCAAAAGCCCCATACCCCGGACTTCGATCACGCCGCGCAGTGCAGGCACCGGACAGTCCAGAAATACCGCGTCATCCACCCGTTCCAACACGGTCTGGTCATCCGACACCAAGCTTGCCCCCAGCCCGATCATCGCCAGCGCAAGGCTGGATTTACCTGCACCCGCAGCGCCCTTGATCAGCAGGCCATGTCCGTCAACCGCAACGGCGGTTGCATGTACGGTGGCGCGGAGTGCCGCGCCCGCCATCACACGGGCAGGCCGACCACAAACCGCGCGCCCAGCGGTTCAGACGCGATATCGGCTTGTGTGGGCCGAATATTCTCGGCCCAGATCACACCGCCATGCGCCTCGACGATCTGTTTGGAAATCGCAAGGCCAAGGCCCGAATGATTGCCGAAATCACCCGACGGGCGTTCCGAATAAAACCGCTTGAACACTTTGGTCAGCGCACTTTCCGGAATGCCGGGGCCAGTATCTTCGACCACGATCAACACGCGATTGTCACGCTTGCGGACCCAGACCCGCACCGCGTCGCCATCTTCGCAAAACGAGATCGCGTTGGTGATCAGGTTCACGAACACCTGCGCCAGCCGCCCTTCCAACCCGCGAATCGTCACGCTTTCGCCGGGCAGGTCGGTCACGAACTCCACGCCCTTGATGCGCGCCTGCGCGCCCAGATATTCCGCCAGATTGCCCACCGTTTTCGTCAGATCGAAACTTTCTTCTTCTTCCTTCACCAGTTCCGCATCCAGCCGTGAGGCGTTGGAAATATCGCTCACCAACCGGTCCAGACGGCGCACGTCATGTTCGATCACCTCCAGCAGGCGTTCGCGTTGGTCATCACGCTTGGCAACCCGCATCGTCCCCACCGCCGACTGCAATGATGCCAGCGGGTTCTTGATTTCATGCGAAACGTCCGCCGCGAACTGCTCATTCGCCTCGATCCGGTCATACAGCGCCGCCACCATGCCGCGCATCGCCACCGACAGCCGCCCGATTTCATCTGGCCGTGCCGAAAGGTCCGGAATCCGGACCCGTCCCGGCGCAAATTTTCGCGCATCCCGGTCGCGCCCCATTTCCGCCGCCGCGGCAAGGTCCGCCAGCGGGTTTGCGATGGTCGATGCCAGCAGGATACTCAGCCCGATCGACACCAGCAGCGCAATCACGAACATCTGCAAAATCTGCTCGCGCTCGTTGCGCACCAGCCGTTCAATCTCATCTTCCGTAAAGGCCAGCGCGATAACACCAACCACCTGCCCCGTCACCTCGATCGGTGTGGCCACCGAAAACACTGGCCCGCCATCCGCATTACGCCCGGTATTCAGCACCGTTTCGCCCACCAGTGCCCGCCCGAACAGATCAACCGCCATCCGCTCCGGTGAAATTGCCGTCGCCGCATCACTGCCGCGATTCACGATGCCGGACACGCCATCCCAGATCGCACTCAGGAAATCGGTGATCAATGTCGGGCGTTCTTCCGGTATGCCAGCCGTGTTGTCCTGATCGCCCACCGCTTGTGCCACAATCGCGCCAGCCGGGTCGAAAACAAAGATCTCCACCCCGGATTCCAGGTTCAGATCGGGCAATACGTCCTTGCTGTCAAACGTCACGCCCGCCGCCGCTGCCGCCGCCAGCCGCGCCTCGAACACGTTGGCCACCAGCCGCGCCTCGGTCACCAGCCCGCGTTCGCGTTGCTGCACGAACGTGTCGCGGAACGGGTTCAGGAACAAAACCCCCGCCACCATGATCAACAGCGCCATCAGATTGAAAACGATGATCTTGCGCGCCAGAGGCGAACCTTTCAGCGCAAACATACCCCGCCGGGTCCGCGCCTCGCGCAGGCCCGCATCGGCGTCGGCATCGGGGTTCACCCAATCCTCACCGATCAGCACATTTCCATCGCGGTTGCTGTTACGGTCCATTCCGATGCGCGGGATCGCGGTCATTCTTCGTTGTAACGATAGCCAATGCCGTACAGCGTTTCGATAGCCGAAAAATCATCGTCCACCGAACGCATCTTCTTGCGCAGACGCTTGATGTGGCTGTCGATCGTGCGGTCATCGACGTAAACCTGATCATCATAGGCCACGTCCATCAGCTGATCGCGGCTTTTCACGAAACCCGGACGCGTCGCCAGCGCCTGCAGCAGCAAGAATTCCGTCACCGTCAGCGATACATCGCGCCCCTTCCACGACACCGAATGGCGCAGCGGGTCCATCGACAACGACCCGCGCTCCATCAGTTTCGTCTCTTCCGTCGTCGCCACCTCGCCCGTCGCAATCGCCTCTTGGCGGCGCAGCAGGGCGCGAATACGCTCCACCAGCAAACGCTGGCTGAACGGCTTTTTCACGTAGTCATCTGCGCCCATCCGCAGGCCCAGAACCTCGTCGATCTCATCATCCTTGGATGTCAGGAAAATCACCGGCATCGACGTTTTCTGCCGCAGCCGTTGCAACAGGTCCATCCCGTCCATGCGCGGCATCTTGATGTCCAGCACAGCCATGTCCGGCAAGCGTTTGTTGAACGCATCCAGCGCTGATTGACCGTCATTATACGTCTCAACCTCAAAGCCTTCGGCTTCAAGTGTCATTGACACCGACGTCAGGATATTCCTGTCGTCGTCCACAAGGGCAATTCTGGACATCTGCGTTTCCTGCTCTGCTTGTCTTATTATTTTGCCACATGATCCGTGTTCTGATGCAAAATATCAACAGTGAAGTGCGAATCACCTGTGCTCTGCCCCCCATTGGGGCACGAAATTTCTCAAGGAATGGCTAATTTGCGACACCCGCCCTGATCGCGGGGATTTGGTTGCGCTAACACGCGCATGATTGCGCTAACAGCCTTCGATGATGCTTTTATCGCAGGAAAGCAAAGTGTTATGACGGAGGTGTGACGCGGCCTAACGCCCACAAACGGGGTCATATGCGCCCCATGGCCGCGCCACCATCACACAGGCGCATGGAGCATCAGGTATGACCAACGGACGCGTAAATCCCGCACAAAAGCTTGAAAATCAGGGCTTTCATGGTCTGGGCCGCGTTTATTACAACCTGATCGAGCCCGATCTTCTGAATGCCGCCGTGGCGCGCGGCGAAGGCCGGCTTGGCCTTGGCGGGGCGTTCATGTGCACCACAGGGCAATTCACCGGCCGTTCACCAAAAGACAAATTCGTGGTGCGCACGCCATCCGTCGAAAAGACGATCTGGTGGGAAAACAACGCCGCGATGGATGCCACCGCGTTTGATCGGCTACAGGCCGATATGCAGGCGCACATGCAGGGGCGCGATTATTTCGTGCAAGACCTGTTTGCCGGGGCCGATCCGATCCACCGCCTTGATGTGCGCGTGGTGACCGAGCTGGCTTGGCATGGCCTCTTCATCCGCCATCTGCTGCGCCGCCCCGAACGGGCCGCGCTTGATCGTTTTGCCCCCGACTGGACGATCGTGAATTGCCCGTCCTTCAAGGCTGACCCCGCGCGCCATGGCTGCCGGTCCGAAACCGTGATCGCAATGCATTTCGACAAGAAGCTGATCCTGATCGCCAACACCGCCTATGCCGGCGAAAACAAGAAATCCGTGTTCACCCTGCTGAATTATCTGCTGCCCGAAAACGGCGTCATGCCGATGCACTGTTCAGCCAACCACGCACCCGGCAATCCCGTCGATACCGCCGTGTTCTTCGGCCTGTCCGGCACCGGCAAAACCACCCTGTCCGCCAGCCCCGACCGCACCTTGATCGGCGATGACGAACACGGCTGGTCCGACCGTGGTATCTTCAACTTTGAGGGCGGCTGTTACGCCAAGACCATCAACCTTGACCCCAAGGCCGAACCCGAGATCTATGCCACCACCCGCCGCTTCGGCACCGTGATCGAAAACATGGTGTTTGATCCCGACACGCTGGAGCTTGACTTCGCCAATGACAGCCTGACGGCGAACACCCGCTGCGCTTATCCGCTGGAGGCCATTTCCAATGCCTCCTCCACCGGGCTTGGCGGCCACCCGCGTCATGTCGTCATGCTGACCTGCGATGCCTTTGGTGTGCTGCCCCCGATTGCCCGCCTGACAGCCGCGCAGGCGATGTATCATTTCTTGTCCGGCTTCACCTCCAAGGTCGCGGGCACCGAACGCGGTGTCACCGAACCGCAGCCGACGTTCAGCACCTGTTTCGGCGCGCCGTTCATGCCGCGTCGTCCCGAAGAATACGGCAAACTCCTGCAAGCCAAGATCGCCAAACATGGCGCATCCTGCTGGCTGGTGAACACCGGCTGGACCGGCGGCGCGTACGGCGCCGGCCGCCGGATGCCCATCAAGGCCACCCGCGCGCTGCTTGCCGCCGCCCTTGACGGCAGCCTGGCCACCGCCACCTTCCGCCGCGATCCGAACTTTGGCTTTGATGTGCCTGTCGCTGTGCCCGGTGTGGATGCAGCCCTGCTCGATCCGCGCGGCACATGGGCCAATCCAGCCGACTATGATACGCAGGCGCGCAAGCTGGTCGGCATGTTTGCCGAAAACTTCGGCCAGTACACGCCGTTCATCGGTGAAGATATCAAGGCTGCCGCCATCGGGTAAAGGAGTTTGCGTTTGATCTGGTTCACCGAAGCAAACGCAAACCGCAACAGACACAGCGGTCTTATGTTCTGGTTTGCAGCCAATCTGATTCACATTGGCTGCAAACGGCGTGCGACCGCCCGCCCGCCGTCGTTACCGCTGCGTCACGCCTGATGGCTGGGCGACCGGTGGCAGGGTTATCTTTCTCGGCCAGACGGGTTTTGATGGCCGCTGTTCAACACCGCGAGGAACCACCGATTGCGCGCCACCTTGGCCCTGGGCACCTGCGCGCCACCGCTTGCACATCAGGTGACAGGCTGATGATGATCCCCTGCCCCGTATCCCGGCTGCCCTCGCGCGGGATGCTCATGCCGCAGCCTCCGTCAGCCAATCTGCGATTGACCCGCGCGCA
>JANNKX010000009.1:0-5338 GCA_031396505.1 Rhodobacterales bacterium | reverse complement strand
GCCTCGTTTAAATCACCCACCCCCATAAAATGGGTCCCGCCTTTTACACAGCCCTTGTCTTTATCTCCCTTTCCCAAAAAATCCCCCCGGGGGGGTGGGGGGGGCTTCAACCCCCCCGCCTCTCTCAGCAAAAGCTACGGCTCATATCTCACATAGGCAAAGGCCGACCCATCCGGTGCCCAGCTTGGCACGTTGATCGTGCCCTGCCCGCCGATGCATTCCACGATCCGCCGCCGTTTGCCGCCATCCGGGTCGCACAGCACCAGCGCCACGGGCAGGTCCGCCGGATGCCCTTGGGTGCCCGGCGGATAGGCCAGATACACCAGATGCCGCCCGCACGGTGACGGATGCGGGAACCAGTTCACATGGTCATCCGCGAAGACCTGCCGCTGATCCGATCCGTCCGCGCCCATCACCCAGATCTGTGCATGCCCGCCCCGGTCGCAGTTGTAATAGATCAGGCTGCCATCGGCAGAATAGTCCGGCCCGTCGCAATGCCCTTCGCCTTTGGTCAGGCGCACCTCATCGCCGCCTTGGGCGCTGATGGTATGGACATCCACTACCCGGCCGCCCCGCGCCGCAACGTAGGCCAGTGTGCCACCATCCGGGGACCAGCCGTGCCACCAACTCGGCGCATGTTGGGTCACCGGCTGCGGCGCGCCGCCGCCTGTGGCCAACATGAAAATCTCGGCCCCGCGGTCGGTATGGTGTGACAGCACGATATGGCGGCCATCCGGGCTGATGCCATGGTCATTGTTGCAGCGCGTGGCGAATCCGGTATCCACGACATGCAGCGCAGGGTCCGCCAAGGGCACCCAGAACAACCGCCCGTCGCCATTTATCAAAAGGCGTTCCCCGTCCGGGTGCCAGTTCGGCGCCGCGATCCGGCCATCGACTGTCAGGATCACATGTTCCGCAGACTCTGCGACATCCCAGATGCAAAGGACCGACCGCATCACCTTTCCTTCGGAGTCACCAGCCGTTTCGGCCGCAAATCCTCGGCCGCCTTGAACAGGCCGAAGGTCTGATTGACGTAGTTCACCACGCCCGAGATTTTTTCCAGATATGACGTCAGTTCCGGCGTCTTTGCCGCCTCGACCATCTGCACCGCGCGGTCCGGGCCATCGCCTTCGAACTGCACGTAAAACAACGGCTCCCCCCTTTTCAGGATGATGTCCTTTTCCGGCTCGTGCCATTCAAACGCCCACATGATCGGACGTGGCCAGACGTTGATCGGAAAGCGCCCGCCAAAGATCGTGCCGGGCAGGGGGGTGGGGCGGTAATGCGCAAAGCTGGCAAGCTGTGTCATATACACCACCTCATCCGCGATGAAACAGTAGGGCAGCACCAACTGGATCGTCGGGCGGTCAGGGTATCGCCATTCCACCTCGCTGACCAGCGTCAGCACCTCGCCCAGCTTGTTGCCACGGATCGGGCTTGCCACTCCTGCGCGGTTGATCAGTTGCCCTTTGCCATCCTTGTCACGCTGAAACCCCACATGAATGTCAAACGGGCATTTCACCGCGAAATAGCGGCTTTCCATCTGGATCACGGCGGGGCAGCGGCTGGCAGATTTCGCGTGCGCCTTGTTGGTTTGCCGGAACGACACGCGTTCAGGCGCGTCATACATCACGGCACCCTTGTCGGATGTCAGGAACCAGCCCACCGTGATCGGCCCTGCGCGCGGGCCCTCTTCCGGGCGATCAAAACTCAGGTTGATATCCATATGCTGCCCCTTTTTGCGCAGATGATCGCCAAACCCGGCCTGCTGTCAATGCGCCAGCGCCGCCTTCAGCGCCGCAACCTCTGCCGCGTCCGTCCGTTTGGCACCGGCAGCCTGAAACCCCATTGCCGTCGCAAGCCCAACGGGCGGCAGAACGGTGGCACAGGATGCGTGAATTTCGCGCAAAGGCAAATGCACAAGGCGGGGCAGGGTCGCAGACGTGATACCCGATCCTGGCATGATCGTGCAGGCATCCCCCGCGCGGTCCATCATCGCAGCCAGCGTCGCCGCCCCATCCAGGGCCGTCACAGCCCCGCCCGATGACAGGATGCGCCGGATGCCAAGGCGGATCGCCACGGTCACCGCGGCCACCGGATCGGGGCACAGATCAATCGCGCGGTGCAGCGTCACGTCCATCCCTTGCGCCGCAGCCATCAGGCGCGCCAGCGTCGTCTCATCCAGACGCCCATCCGGCAATGACGCCCCGATCACCACCCCCGCCAACCCTGCACGCCGCTCGGCATCAATATCGGCGCACATCATGGCGATCTCGCCCGCGTCATAGACGAAATCCCCCCCACGCGGGCGGATCATCGCGAGGCACGGTACCCCGCAGCCCGCCGCCGCCTGCATGAAACCCTGCGAAGGCGTCAGCCCGCCAAGGCCAAGGGCCGCGCATAATTCGATCCGGTCGGCCCCGCCTGCCACGGCCGCATGCAGCCCCGGCAAATCGTCCACGCAAACCTCAAGCAGGATTGCCAAATGCCGCCTCCCTCCCGCGCGCCGCTCCCACCAGCCCCGCATCGACCGAGATTTGCGCAGGCACCACCAAAGCACCGTCCGTGCGCCGCAGGATGCGCGCGCGCACCATGGTGTCCAGCGCCGCGATCAACCTCACGTCATTCGCCAGCCCGCCCCCCACCGGCACGATATCCGCCCCGATCACATTGATGACCATCGCCAGCGGCCCGGAGACCAGATCAAGCCACAGGTCCACCGTCGCCGCCTCGCCCGCGTGCCAACGGCGCAGGATGTCATGCGATGTGGTGCCCTCACCCGTCAGGTGTTGATGCAACCGCTCAACACCCCGCGCGCCACCGATCGTGTCAACGCATCCGGTTTGCCCGCACCCGCAGGCAAAGGCGGGATGCCTGATCACCGGGCCATGCCCCCATTCCCCCGCATATCCCCCCGCCCCCGTCACCAGTTGCCCGTCGCGCACCAGCCCACCGCCAACCCCCGTGCCAAGGATGATGCCGAACACGCAACCATGCCCCCGCCCCGCACCGACATGCGCCTCGGCCATCGCAAAGGCATCCGCGTCGTTCATCACCACCACCGGCAGGCCCATTGCCGCCGACAGGTCGGCCCGCAGATCGCGGCCATCAAGACAGGGGATATTCGCAATCTTGATCCGGCCCGTCACCGGGTCCACCACACCGGGGATCGACAGTGCCACGCCCGCGACACCACCCTGCCGAAAGCCCGCAATCGCATCCGCGAAGGCCGTAAAATCCGTGGCGGGCGTTGCCACTTCGCCCAGCACCGTCAAGGTGCCCCCCTGCGCCGTGGCCGCCTTGATCCGCGTGCCACCGATATCGAAACACAGGATCATCACGACCTTTCCTTGACAGCCCGCCTGCATCCCCGCATGACGCCAGAAATGACCGGGGGTTGCAATGGCAGATGCCAAAATCGCAGATGACCGTTTGATCGTGGCGCTTGACGTGCCCAACGTGGTGCAGGGCCTTGATCTTGCCGCACGTCTTGGCGATGCCGTGTCGTTCTACAAGATCGGGCTTGGCATGCTGACGGGGGGCGGGTTTGCGTTGGCCAACGAGCTGAAGGCCGAACATGGCAAGCGCGTGTTTCTCGACCTGAAACTGTTCGACATCGGGGCCACAATCGAGGCGGCGGTGCGCGGCATCGCGCAGTATGATCTGGATTTCCTGACCGTGCATGGCGACCCGCAAGTGGTGCGCGCGGCTATGGCGGGGCGCGGTGGTGCGGGGTTGAAAATTCTGGCAGTCACGGTGCTGACCTCGCTTGACCGCGCCGATCTGGATGCCAATTGCATCAAGGCGGGCGATATTGCCGCCATCACGCTGGAACGCGCAGCCCGCGCGTTGGAGGCAGGCGCGGATGGCGTGATCGCCAGCCCGCAAGAGGCCGCGATGATCCGCGCGCTGCCGCAGGCAAAGGGTCGCCTGATCGTGACGCCGGGGGTGCGGCCCGCAGGGGCGGTGGCGGGCGATCAGAAGCGGATCGCCACACCCGCACAGGCGATTGCGGACGGGGCAGATCACATCGTGGTGGGACGGCCGATCTGGCAGGCGACGGACCCAAGGGCGGCGGCACAGGCCGTGGTTGACAGCTTGCGCTAGGGGGCTGATGGTTGCCTTCGTTCCAAGGGGCGAGTGTCAACCATCATCAAGGATTTCAGCGGTCATGGTGCCCGGTTTTTGCAAACGGATCACCGCCGCACCGCCCCGGTTTCGGCGCAATCCGCATCCTTTGACCCGAAAAGCCACGTCAGTGCGCGCCAGCAGCCGCGTCCGCGTCGGCAACCGGATCACGTCCGCCGTGGGGCCCGCGACCGACACCTACACCTATCCCCCTGCCTCCAACCGCCTGTTGGGCATCAATCTTTCCACCGGGGGCACCCACGCCTATACCTATGACGGGGCGGGGAATGTGATCACCGACAGCCGCGGGGCGGGGTACAGCTACACTTACGATTCGGCGGGGCGCATGGCCACGATGTCGATCAACGGGGTGCTGCAGGGGTCGTACCGCTATGACTTTGCCGGGCGGCAGGCGATCAGGACGATTGCGGCCACCGGGGTCACCATTCATTCCGTGTTCGACGCGCAGGGGCGGCGGATTGCGGAATACAATGAGGCCACCGGCGCGCTGATCCGGGAATATGTCTGGCTCGGGTGGGAGCCTGTGGCGGTGCTGGAGGGTGGGGTCACCTATCTCATCTGCACCGACCATATCGGTAGGCCCGTGTTCGCCACCAACACGGGCGGCGTCAAGGTCTGGACCGCCAGCTATGACCCCTTCGGCAACGTGAGGACGACAACGGGCACGCCGATTGCGGCGCGCTTCCCCGGCCAGTGGTTTCAGTCCGAATCCGGCCTGCACCAGAACTGGATGCGGGACTATGACCCCACGACAGGGCGGTATCTGCAGGCAGACCCGCTCGGGCTGGTGGACGGGGCGAGTATGTATGGGTATGCACGCCAGTCGCCGATGATGTATACGGATCCGAGGGGGGAGGAGAGTAGTGACGCTTGGCCGGGTCCAAACAACAAAAGAACCATCCAATGCGGTCCCTACTTGATTGTATGCGAAACTGACCCACACAAAGGACGCCACTGCCACTGGGGAAGCGGGGCAGACCGCGGGCGCGGCGCAACTAACGGTAGGCCTAACTGTGTTAGGCCAGATGGGTCTGCGTGCGAAGGATCTTACCCACCACCTAACCGCGTTAAAGAATGCCTCAAGCAAGAGGGCTTATGCGAGTTTGGGGAGCCCTCTCCAATTTGGCAATTGCCAGCACCGATGACTATTCCGAAGTTCCCCCGACCGCAGGGCGGGGGAGGCAGGTAC
>JANNKX010000418.1:0-25860 GCA_031396505.1 Rhodobacterales bacterium | reverse complement strand
CCCCCGATGGTGGGTTTCGCCGAGCCTCAACCCACCCTACTTGCTTGTCGGGCCTCCCAAAGGGCCGACATTTGCATCTAATTGCTTTTCAGCAATGAGGTTACGCGCATGTCGGCCCATGTCGGGGTAGACATTTGCCCGCCATTGGCGTCTGGGTGCTTACACCTATGTCCGGTTGATCTCCGATTCATCCGGTTCATGCGTACATGGCTTGCGGCATCGGATTCATAGCCGGTCTGTGACTCCGGTCAGCGGTCGAGCCTCGAAGGCGAAGACCGCCGAACTCGCCGCTGCGCGGATGAAATCAACGCGAACCGCCGAGCCGGCACCCTGGAATCGCCGAACACGGTTTGGCCGTCGCACCGAGCAAGAAGGTTGGGCTGAGCCTCTGCGAAGCCCACCATGGGGCGCACCATGGTGTATTGCAACGAGCCGCGGGAACGGAGCTGAAACGAGTGGGCTTCGCGGACTCAGCCCACGCTACTTGCTAACGCACCGCAGATGTCAATGGTTGAGCGGACCGGCAAGGCGCGCCTGGCTGTGGTTGATCCGAGCATCAACCACAGGCACCCGGCGATCCCGGCAGATCAACGTGACCGGTCTTGGCCTGCCGTCCGAAATGGCGGGTTGCGTCGAGTCGGGCGCGACCCAGTCCTTTGCGATCTGGAACCCGATCGACCTTGGTTATGCCGCGACGACGCTTGCCTTCAACATTCACAACGGGGCATCGACCGAGGCGGGCGCGGAAATCCCTATGGGCCGGATCGGCAATGCCACGATTGATGATACAGGATCGGCGGCGATGTCGGACCCGTTCACCTATGACGCATCGAACATCGAACAGTTCAAGTCGATCTTCTGATCAATCCCGGCGCGGGCTGGTTATCGGTCCGCGCCACCTTTTCCCATTTTTCACGAAAGCCTCTGCCATGCAGCCCGCCCCAAAGGCCGCCGCGTTGATGCCTTTGCTGTCCTTGGACGCGGTCAGCAAGGTGTTTCCCGGCGTGCGTGCATTGTCAGAGGTGCGGCTTGACCTTTATCCCGGTCAGGTGACCGCCCTGATCGGTGAAAATGGCGCGGGAAAATCGACCGTGGTCAAAATCCTGACTGGGATTTATCAACCTGACAGCGGCACGATCCGCGTGCGGGGGGAGGCGGTCAGGTTTCCCGATGCGCAGGCTGCAGCGCGCGCTGGCATCACGGCCATTCATCAGGAAACCGTGCTGTTCGATGAACTGACAGTGGCAGAGAATATCTTTCTTGGCCATGCCCCGCGCGGCCGATTTGGCCTGATTGATACGGCAGAAATGGCGCGCAAAGCCGCCGCCATCCTGCAAGGGATCGAGGCTGATATCAATCCGAACACGCGTTTACGCGACTTGGGCATTGCCAGCAAACACCTTGTCGCCATCGCACGCGCCCTGTCGATTGACGCGCGCGTGGTCATCATGGATGAACCGACTGCCGCCCTGTCACACAAGGAAATCGAAGAGCTTTATGGCCTTGTCGAAACCCTGAAACAGCAGGGAAAAGCCATTCTGTTCATCAGCCACAAGTTTGATGAGGTTTTTCGGATTGCCGACACCTATACCGTTTTTCGCGACGGGCAGTTCGTGGCTTCCGGGGCGATTGCCGATGTCAGGCCTGATGATCTGGTGCAGATGATGGTCGGGCGCGCGGTGGATCAGATCTTTCCCAAACGCACCCACGCTGTTGGGGCCGAGGTGTTAAAGGTCGTGGGCTATCAACACCCTACCGAATTTGCAGATGTCAACTTCACGCTGCACCAGGGCGAAATCCTTGGGTTCTACGGCCTTATCGGCGCGGGGCGGTCTGAATTCATGCAATCGCTGTTCGGGATCACCAAGCCCGCCAAGGGGGTCACGCGCATTGATGGCAAAGTTGCGGTCATCCGGTCCCCCGCCGACGCGGTGTCCCACGGCATCGTCTATGTGCCCGAAGACCGGGGCAAACAGGGGGCCATCACGGCCATGCCGATCTTTCAGAATGTGACCATCCCGTCCCTGCACCGCACATCGCGGCGCGGGTTTCTGCGATTGGCGCAGGAGTTCGCGCTTGCCCGCGAATACACCGCGCGGCTTGATCTGCGCGCCGCCTCGCTTGATACGCCCGTCGGCAATCTGTCGGGCGGCAACCAGCAAAAGATCGTTATCGCAAAATGGTTGGCGACCCAGCCGCGTGTGATCATCCTCGACGAGCCGACCAAAGGCATCGACATCGGATCGAAAGCCGCCGTTCACGCCTTCATGGCCGAACTGGCGGCACAGGGCCTTGCCATCATCATGGTCAGCTCGGAAATCCCCGAGGTTCTGGGCATGTCAGATCGCGTCATCGTCATGCGCGAAGGCCGGATCGTGGCCGAGGTTACAGGCGACGACATGACGCCGCAAACCCTTGTGCGCCATGCCGCGGGCATCGGGGCACAAGCATGATGAACCGCCTGCTACAGTCGCGCGAAATAATCCTGACAGGGGCGATCCTGCTGTTGCTCGCGCTCATTGCGACGCGCTTTGCGGGGTTTGTCGCACCTGCCAATCTGGCGAACGTGCTGAACGATACCTCGCCTCTGATCATTCTTGTGGTCGGGCAGATGATCGTGATCCTCACCAAATGCATTGATCTGTCAGTCGCGGCCAATCTGGCCCTGACGGGCATGGTGGTCGCGATGATCAATGTTGCGGCGCCCGATTTGCCATTGATCATCACGGTCGCCCTCGCCATCGGGCTTGGCACGGCCTTGGGCATGTTCAACGGCCTGCTGGTGTGGAAACTGCGTATCCCGCCCATCGTCGTTACCCTTGGCACCATGACCATCTTTCGCGGAACGATCTTTCTGATTTCCGATGGGAAATGGGTGAACAGCCACGAAATGAGCGCGCCATTCAAAGCCCTCCCGCGCAGCGTTTTCCTTGGCCTTCCGATGCTGTCATGGGTCGCAATCGCTGTGGTCATCCTGTTTGCGCTGGTCTTGTCACGCACCACGCTGGGCCGGGCGTTCTTTGCCGTGGGCGGCAATCCGCATGCCGCCGTTTATGCAGGCATCAATGTCGGCCGCACCCAGTTCTGGGCCTTTGCCATATCGGGGGCGCTGTCCGGGTTGACAGGGTATTTGTGGGTCTCACGCTATGCCGTGGCCTATGTCGATATCGCTGCAGGGTTTGAACTGGACGTGGTCGCCGCCTGCGTGATTGGCGGCATCTCAATCGCCGGGGGCATCGGGTCTGTGGGTGGCGCGGTGCTCGGTGCCTTGTTCCTGGGTGTCATCAAGAATGCCCTGCCGGTCGTCGATATTTCGCCGTTCTGGCAGTTGTTCATCTCTGGTGCCGCCATCATCATCGCCGTCGCGTTCAACGCGCGCAGCACCCGGACCAAGGGCCGCATCATCCTGAAACGGGAAAACGCGTCATGACCGCCCGCGCCATTCCCGACCGTTTGCAAAGCACCCTCCACCGCCGCCTGTACAGTTGGGAGACCCTGCTTCTGGCCGTCGCGGTTGCGATATTCGTGTTCAACGCCTTTGCATCACCTTACTTCCTGAATGCGTGGAACCTGTCAGACGCGACCTTCAACTTTACTGAAAAGGCCATGATCGCTTTTGCCATGGCGCTGCTTGTCATTGCGGGTGAGATCGACCTGTCTGTCGCCGCCATCATCGCGCTTGCGTCAACCGCTATGGGGGCCGCTGCACAAATCGGCGCGTCGCCCGCCGTGCTGGTCTTGGTCGGGCTGTCGGTCGGTCTGTTGTGCGGCGCATTTAACGCCGTGCTTGTCACCATCATGGGTCTGCCGTCCATCGTTGTGACCATCGGCACCATGAGCCTGTTTCGCGGCATCAGCTACATTGTTCTGGGCGACACTGCCTATGGTGATTACCCGGCGGACTTTGCCTTTTTCGGGCAAGGCTATGTCTGGTGGGTGGTGTCATTTGAACTTATGCTGTTTGCCATCCTTGCGCTGGTTTTCGGTGTGCTTTTGCACCTGACCAGCTTTGGTCGTGCGGTTTACGCCGTGGGCAACAACCCCACGGCTGCGCTCTTTTCGGGTATCCGCGTGGCGCGGGTTAAGTTCATCCTGTTCCTGCTGACGGGCCTGATGGCCGGGATTGCCGCCATTTGTCTGACCTCGCGCCTTGGCTCCACCCGCCCCTCCATTGCCTTCGGGATGGAGTTGGAGGTGGTGACCATGGTTGTGCTGGGTGGCGTGAACATCCTTGGCGGATCGGGCACCATTCCGGGTGTGGTCATCGCGGCCTTTGTGATGGGGCTGGTGACATTCGGTCTGGGCCTGCTGAACGTACCGGGCATCGTGATGTCGATCGTCATCGGCGCGCTGTTGATCGGGGTGATCGCCCTGCCCCGCCTCTGGGCCATGCGGAGGGTCTGATGGAGAAATATGCCTTCACCATGCATCTGAAACCGGGAATGGCCGTGGAATACCAACGCCGCCATGATGCAATCTGGCCCGAACTGGTGGCCTTGCTGCATGATGCAGGGATCAGCGATTATTCCATTCACCTTGATCCTGCCACGGAAACACTGTTTGGCGTTTTGTGGCGCACGACGCCGCACAAGATGGACGCATTGCCGCAATCGCCCCTGATGCAGAAATGGTGGGCCTATATGGCCGATCTGATGGAAACCCACCCGGACCATTCCCCCGTCGCCACGCCGCTGACATCTGTGTTTCAGATGCCATGATCCGCAACATCGCCGTCATCGACATTGGCAAAACCAACGCCAAACTTGCCCTTGTCCGTGCCGCAGATCTTACGGAACTGGCCGTCGTCACCCGCCCCAATATTGTGCAGCCCGGCCCGCCCTATCCGCATTTCGACGTAGACGGGCATTGGGATTCTCTGCTGCATGCGTTGACCACGTTTCATCATGATGACGGCATCGATGCGATTTCGATCACCACGCACGGTGCCTGCTGCGCCCTGCTGACCGCTGATGGCCGCCTTGCCGCCCCCGTACTGGATTACGAACATACCGGGCCGCAAGACACTGCGACCGCCTATGATGCCATCCGTCCGGCCTTTGCCCAAACGGGGTCACCTCGGCTGGTCAACGGCCTGAACCTTGGCGCACAAGTGCACTGGCAGTTGCACAGCGATCCCGCACTGCGCGACCGTGTCGCCCATATCGTGACCTATCCACAGTATTGGGGGTTTCTGCTGACCGGTGTGCTGGCCACTGATGTGTCCTCACTCGGCTGCCATACCGACTTGTGGGAACCCGCGAAAGCGCGGTTCTCAAGCCTCGTGGCCCGCTTGGGCATTGCAGGCAAGATTGCATCTGCCCGGCGGTCACAAGATGTGCTTGGCACCGTTCTGCCAGCAATTGCTGCCGCCACCGGGCTTGCCGCCACTACGCCTGTTGCCTGCGGCATCCACGATTCCAACGCGTCACTGCTGCCGCATCTCTTGCAACACAAGGCGCCGTTTTCGGTCGTGTCGACCGGGACATGGTGCATCGCCATGGCGATCAGCGCAGCCGCAGACCCGCTGGATGAAACCAAAGATACGCTGATCAACGTCAATGCGTTCGGGGAACCCGTGCCATCCGCGCGGTTCATGGGCGGACGCGAACATGACCTGATCCTGCAGGGCGTGACCACTGCCGCCACGCCCGCCGATATCGCCACCGTTCTTGCCAATGATGTGATGCTACTGCCCGCTGTCGTCCCCGACACCGGCCCGTTCCGGGGGCAGATCGCGCAATGGTCGCCCCGCGAACCTGCCGTGGGAAGCGGCACACGTTCGGCGGCGACGGCGTTTTACCTCGCGCTTGTGACCGCCCACATGCTGACGCTGATCGGGCACCGGGGGGACATTATCATCGAGGGCCCCTTTGCCCAAAATACCGCCTACCTGCAAATGCTGTCCGCGGCGACGTGCTGCATCGTCATCGCATCCACCGGGGCCACAGGAACGGCGCGCGGAGCGGCCCTGCTGATTGCCGGCACACAGGTGCAAACGACGATACCTGCGGTTGCCACCGCGCCACCGCCCGACGGATTCGCCGCCTATGCCGCCCGCTGGACGACCCGCGTCATGGCACGTTAAATGCGCTGGACGTGCTCCGCGCACGCTGTCACACCATGCCGATCGTTATCGCAATGCTGGATTTCCGCCCATGGCCGCCCCTTTGAAACACGACGTCCCCCGCCAGTCGTCTTATGATGTCGTCATTATCGGCGGCGCGATGCTGGGGTCATCAACCGC
Source organism: Rhodobacterales bacterium (assembly GCA_031396505.1). GTDB lineage: Bacteria > Pseudomonadota > Alphaproteobacteria > Rhodobacterales > Rhodobacteraceae > JAAFHS01. The sequence continues at coordinate 19,616 of JANNKX010000418.1, read as the reverse complement.
GTGGTTCCTGACCGACAACCCCGATTTCAATGGCTCGGTTCTGGTTATCGAACGCGACCCAACTTACGAATTCTCTGGCACCGGCCATACCAATTCCTGCATCCGCCAGCAGTTTTCATCCGCCCTCAACGTGCAGATTTCGCAGTTTGGTGCCTCCTTTATCCAGAACCTGCCGCAGATGATGGGCAATGATCCGCGGGTGCCCGATCTGCGCATTCAGAACTATGGCTACATGTATCTGGCCAATACCGATGCCTTCGCGAATACCTTGCGCGAAAGCCATGCCGTGCAAGTCGCCGCCGGGGCCGCAACCCGGCTGCTGACGCCGGAACAGATCGCCAACGCCTATCCGTTCTATGTCGTGGATGACCTGATCCTCGGCAGCATCAATACCGTGGACGAGGGCTATTTCGACGGGATCACGGTGTTTGACTGGTTTCGCCGTCAGTCGCGTGAACGCGGTGTCGAATACATCGCGAATGAGGTGACGGCCATCACCCGCAACCCGGCAGGCACCCGCGTCGACAGCGTGACCCTTGCGTCGGGACAGGTGATCGCCTGCGGTCAGGTGGTGAATGCGACCGGCACGCGCGGGGCAAAGACCGCAGCGATGGCCGGGATTTCGATCCCGATTGAACCGCGCAAGCGCTATACATGGGTTTTTGCCGCCGAACGCCCGCTTGACCGCGCACTGCCGCTGACCATTGATCCGTCGGGCGTCCATGTCCGCCAGGACACCAGGACCACCTACATGGCCGGCGGGCACAGCGATCAGGACCCGGCGGTGGATTTCGACGATTTCACGATGGATCAATCGCTGTGGCAAGATCACGTCTGGCCCGCCCTCGCCACCCGCATTCCGCAGTTTGAGGCGATCAAGGTCCTGCGTGAATGGACCGGGCACTATGACATGAACACACTGGATCAGAACGCCATCGTCGGCCCACACCCTAAGCTGTCGAATTTCATCTTCCTGAACGGGTTCTCCGGCCACGGGTTGCAACAGTCGCCCGCGATGGGGCGTGGCACCGCTGAATGGATCACGTATGGCGCATTCCGCACGATCGACCTGTCACCCTTCGGCTTTGACCGCATCGCCGAAGGCCGCCCATTTTTGGAAAAGGCAATCATCTGACGCCCGTTGCGCCCATCAAAGCCCTGACCGCCGCAGCAAGACAGACGGGATTGGCGTGGCGGTAAGGGAGATCGCCTTCCAGGGCGTATCGCTGCCAATCAGGTTCACCTGACTGGCAGCGATGCGCAACATAACCAACGGCTTGTCTGTCTTGGATCGCCTTCAATCTGAATAAGATTTAAGGTGATCCGCCCTAAGGATTACTTTCGCCGTTGCGGTCACAGGCCGTTGATCGGTACTTTCAAGAACTGCCTGCCGTCTTTGTCCGCCGGGGGCAGCGCGCCGCCGCGCATGTTCACCTGCAATGCCGGAATGATCAGGCGCGGCATCGCCAGCGTTGCATCGCGCGCCTCACGCGTGGCGACGAACTGATCTTCCGTGATGCCGTCCCCGACGTGAATGTTATGCGCAATCTGTTCGGCCACCGTCGTTTCCCACCGGATTTCGCGGCCATTCGGGCCATAGTCGTGGCACATGAACAGCCGCGTTTCCCCCGGCATCGACAGAACCCGCTTGATCGACCGGTACAATGTGCGGGCGTCCCCACCTGGAAAATCCGCGCGTGCCGATCCGCCATCAGGCATGAACAGCGTGTCACCGACAAAGGCTGCATCGCCCATAACATGCGTCATGCAGGCTGGCGTATGGCCCGGCGTATGCATGACAAACGCCGTCATCGTGCCAATCTGGTAGGTGTCGCCATCCTTGAACAACCGATCGAACTGGCTGCCATCGCGTTGAAATTCCGTACCCTCGTTGAACACCTTCCCAAACGTGTCTTGCACGATGGTGATGTTCCCGCCAATGCCGATCTTGCCGCCCAGCTTGCCCTGAATATAAGGCGCGCCCGACAGATGGTCAGCATGCACATGGGTTTCAATCAACCATTGCAGCGTCAGACCCTGCCTCTCGATAAACGCAATAACGGCATCGGCCGACGCAAAGGTGATCCGGCCAGCCGCGTAGTCGATATCCATCACGCAATCGATCACCGCACAGGCCGTCGTGGCCGGATCGCGCACAACATAGGTCACCGTGTTGGTCGCCGCATCGAAAAAGGACGCAACGGCAGGCACGACGGACAGATCGACAGCGAAGGGGATTTGGGCAAAAGGTGTCATGCTATCCTCCTGTTTCATCGGTCAGATCGTCTGGCGGCGCGGCAGGGCCTGTAACCACCGCGCAAGCAGCATACCCGCGCCCATCGATATCAGAAAAAGCGCCGTCGGCCATGGTGCGAAGCCCAAGGCCGGGATGGCCCCACCGGGGCAAAACCCGGCAATCCCCCAGCCGACGCCAAACAGGGCCGACCCCCCAATCAGTTTCGCATCAATGGTGCGCGCCGTCGGCAGGTGGAATTTCGTATCAAACAGCGGGGCGCTACGGCGGCCAAAGATGATGCGATAGCCGATGGCAGCCGTGATCAGCGCCCCACCCATCACAAACGCTAGGCTGGGGTCCCATGTGCCAAACGCATCAAAGAAATTCAACACTTTGGCGGGATTGCCCATGCCGGAAATGGTGATGCCTGTGCCAAAGACCATGCCGGCAACAAGGGCAGAAAGGATGCGCCGCATCGAATTATCCTCCCAAGCCATGACGGATCACCGTCACTGTAACAAAAGTCGTTGCCATGAATATCGCCGTGGCGACCATCGAACGTGGCGACAGGCGCGCCATGCCGCACACGCCATGCCCCGACGTACAACCAGACCCGTAGGTCACGCCCACCCCCACGATCATCCCGCCAATCGCCAGCACCGGCCCCGTCGTGGGTGACGCAAACTCAAAACGCGCACCCATCAGTGTCGCAGTCATCGGGGCCGCAATCGCCCCCACCAGAAAGGCAATGCGCCACGGGCTATCCGGTTTGCGCGGTTCCAGCACGCCCCCCAACATCGCCGTCATGCCCGCGATGCGCCCGTTGAACGCCATCAGGATCACTGCGCCAAGCCCGATAAGGACTCCGCCCAAAAGCGAGTCTACTGGGGTAAATGTGGTTATCATCGTGAAGATGGCTCCGATAGGTTGTATTCTGGCTTTGTCATCTGGCAATCCGGGCAACGGCGCGAAAGGGCAAGGTACGGTGCGTTTGACTATTGTTAAGTATCTTCGAAACTACTAAAGTGTCAACTATGAATGTACTCGCCCCACAAACGCCGGACCAAAGCCTGCATGCCAAGGCCGAAGAGGTTGCCGCAACCCTGACGGCCATGGCAAATACCAAACGTCTAATGGTGATGTGCTCACTCTTGAACGCCGAAAAGTCGGCCGGGGAACTCGCCGAAATCGTTCAGCTAAGCCCGGCCGCCCTGTCGCAACATCTTGCCAAAATGCGCGCATTGCACTTGCTTGGCACCCGGCGCGAAGGGCAGACGATCTACTATTCCCTTGCCAGCGCCGAAGTACGCGCCGTTCTGGAAACCCTGTACCGGGTGTATTGCGCGCCTGCGGACTGAACCGCGGCCAGCCAAGAAAAAGCGATTAACCCGCCATTGCTGGTCAATCGCCCATTTCAATGCTGCCAGTACACAGCACGGTGCGCCTACAGCATCCCCATGACAATCGGCTGCACCTCGTGCCAGCCTTCCCACATCATTTTCAGCGCAACATACAGAATGATCGCAAGGCCCACATAGGCGATCCAGCGGTGCTTGTTCAGCAGCCGCGCGATAAACGATGCGGCAAGCCCCATCAGCGCAACCGAGAGGGCCAGCCCGATCACAAGAACCACCTCATGATCCTTGGCAGCCCCCGCCACGGCCAGCACGTTATCAAGGCTCATCGACACGTCGGCAACCACGATCTGGGTTGCCGCCTGCCGGAAAGTCTTGGCCGGCCCGCCACCTGCAACTGTGCCGTCTGCGTTCAAATCCATGCCCGTCAGGGCTTCTTCGGCGCGCTGCTCATCCGCATGCCCGTCGCGCAGCTCGCGCCACATCTTCCAGCACACCCACAGCAGCAGGATGCCCCCTGCCAGCAGCAGGCCCGTGATGGCCAGCAATTGCACGGTGAAGGCCGCAAACACGATCCGCAGGACCGTCGCCGCAATGATGCCGACCAGTATGGCCCTCCCACGCATTTCTTTCGGCAGACCCGCCGCCGCAAGGCCGATGACAATCGCATTGTCACCCGCCAGCACAAGGTCAATCCCGATAACCTGCGCCAGGGCGGTAAGCCCTTCGCGCGTGAAAACCTCGGCCCATGCGGCCATGGTGAAAATTTCCATGAGGCGATCCATCTCTTTGCTTTGATCTTCTGTCATCTAGAGACAGCGCCATAGCCTTGCAACCCGGAAACCCACGAAGGGTTCCGCTTGACATATCCGGGGATTGGCCCCATGTGCACGACAAGCCGTGTTGTCCGCTGCCGCGTGAGTAGCATTTTGTGACACATGGCAATGGTTCCCACCGTCACGCAGGGGTTCCGCCGCGCAGACGGCCCCATGGCATCCGGCCACAGGGTCAGCGCCGTGCGGCCAGACCTGCAATCCGGGCCACGCCCGGCAGGCCCCCGATACTGGGGCCGGAAAGTATATCCATGACCACGTTTCAAGACCTGGGCCTTAGCCCGCGTTTGCTTGCCGCTTTGGCAAAGACCACCCTTGCGACGCCAACGCCCATTCAGGCGCAGGCAATTCCCTATATCATGCAGGGCCGCGACCTGATGGGGCTGGCGCAGACCGGCACCGGCAAGACGGCAGCCTTTGGCCTGCCCCTGCTGCACCGCCTTCTGGACATCGGCCATCCGCCCGGGCCGCGCAATGTGCGCGCGCTGATCCTTGCCCCCACGCGCGAACTGGTCACCCAGATCGCCAAGAACCTTGAGGTGTTCACCAAAGGCACGCCCGCCAAGGTCACCACCGTTGTCGGCGGTGCGTCACTGTTCCGGCAGGCGCAGTCCCTGCTGAAAGGCACCGACGTGCTGGTGGCCACCCCCGGCCGCCTGATCGACCTTCTGGAACGCGGCGATGTCAGCCTGGAACAATGCGGATACCTTGTGCTGGACGAGGCCGACCACATGCTGGACATGGGGTTCATCCATTCCTTGCGCAAAATCGCAAAATATATTCCGCTGAAACGCCAGACCATGCTGTTTTCGGCCACCATGCCAAAGGATATCGAAGAACTCGCCAGCACCTATCTGCGCGATCCAGTGAAGGTGCAGGTCGCACCGCCCGGCAAACCCGCCGACAAAATCGCCCAAGGCGTGCATTACATCCCCAACGGCGACAAAGCCAAGCTGCTGGAGGAATATCTGCGCAAACACCCGACCGAACAGGCGCTGGTGTTCGGGCGCACCAAGCATGGCTCGGAAAAGCTGATGAAACTGCTGGTGACATGGGGGTTCAAGGCAGGCTCCATCCACGGCAACAAATCACAGGGGCAGCGCGACCGTACGCTCACCGAATTCCGCAATGGCGATCTGGATGTGCTGGTGGCGACGGATGTCGCCGCACGCGGCATTGATATTCCGGGCGTGCGGCATGTCTATAACTACGACATGCCGAATGTGCCGGAAAACTATGTCCACCGCATTGGCCGCACCGCGCGAGCAGGTGCCGAAGGCACTGCCGTTGCGTTCTGCGCACCCGCCGAAATGGGCGAATTGCAGGCCGTCGAAAAGATGCTGAAAACCACGCTCAAGGTATTGGGTGGCGCGCCATGGTCGGCCGCGATGATCGCCGCCGCGCCGAAACCCACGCAGAACCGTGGCCAGCGTCCTGGGGGCGCGCGCACAGGTGGCGGTGGCAAACCGCAGGGCCAAAAGGCGCAGGGTGGAAAACCGATGGGTGCAAAGCCGCAGGGTGCAAAACCGATGGGTCGCCCCGCAGGCGCGCCTTCGGCAAAACCCGCATCCGCCAAACCCATGGGCGGTGGCGGATCGCCACAGCGCCGCAGCGCCGGGCCATCACGGGCACGCTGAACATATCACCGGGCGGGCGTACAGCCTGCCCGGCACTGCATCAGTCCACTTCGTTTTCCAGATGCAGTTTCACGTCAATCAGCACATGCTGGATGGCCAGCGTCTCGCGCAGCATCCGCTTGGCCTCATTCACTGAAATCACCCCGTCCCCGATCGCATAATTGTATTCCGCCATCAGCTGCGCAAACCGCTGCGACAAGGCCACCACATCCTTATTGACCCCCTTTGCGCCGGGGTCCTTGCGCTCCCCGTCATGCGACAACGTCACCCCGCGCAAATCGGCAAGCGCCGCCGTCACATGCGGAAAACTCGCCGCCGCCTCCAGAGCCGCGACCACATCAACTGGCATGAACCGGTCATCATGTTCATCCGAATCCGAATAGTACCGTCCCAGCGTTGCCTTCGATTTGCCCGTCAATTCGCACGCCACCTCGACACCCACGTCCTTGACCAGCGCCTCGGTATGTTTTTTCAGGTATGATGCGACACTCATTGGGCAACTCCGTTCTCACTTGGGGGAAATCTACACCCGTTTTCCCATTAAGAACACCCCGCCGCGCGGGCATATGCAGCGTCAGTTCCGGGTCTCTGGAACGCGTATGAGTGTCCGGTGTCCCCAGCACCGGAAAGGGTGGGGGGTCTGCCGTACATTGCCGTTGTCGGACCGCCGGGGGTATTCCGGCGGGTGCGGTGGGCCCGTCCTTATGTACATGTAAGGGTTCCGGTGCGAGGGCAGGCCGGAACCGCGTCACCAGTCAGACGGGGCCCGCCAGCGTTGTGCCGATGTCGCCAGAAGTGCGGCTGTGGCAGCCTTTCGCAAAACTGGCACCTCCACCCGAATTTTTCTGCCGAATCCACCTTGTCGCGCCGCCACCTGCCGCGCTAACGAGACGCCTATGGCCAAGCTGTATTTCAACTATTCCACGATGAACGCCGGGAAATCGACATCCTTGCTGCAAGCCTCGCACAACTACCGTGAAGGCGGGATGGTCACCTATCTGATGACCGCGCAATTTGACCGCCGCGCAGGCGCCGGCCGCATCGCCAGCCGCATCGGCATCGCCGAGGATGCCGATACCTTTGCCCCCGATGAGGACCTGTATGCCAAGATTGCGGCCCGCCTTTCGGACGGCCCGGTCGCCTGCATCTTTATCGACGAGGCGCAGTTTCTGACCAAGGATCAGGTCTGGCAACTCGCCCGCGCGGTCGATGATCTGGGCGTGCCGATCATGGCTTACGGGTTGCGCGTTGACTTTCAGGGCAACCTCTTTCCCGGATCAGCCGCCCTGCTGGCTTGGGCGGATGAAATGCGCGAGGTCCGCACGATCTGCCATTGCGGCAAAAAGGCCACCATGGTGGTGCGCAAAGGCCCCGACGGGCGTGCCCTGCGCGACGGCGAACAGGTCGTCATCGGCGGCAATGAAACCTACGTCTCGCTCTGCCGCCGTCACTGGCGTGCGGCCGTCGGGTCCTGACGCAATGCCCCACGTGGGGCCAGCGTCACCAGAACACCTGACACGGCAATCAGTCCCATCCCGATCAACGCCAGCCGGTCCAGCGTTTCACCCCACAGATACAACCCCCACAACGCCGAGGCAGGCAGGATCAGGTATTCCATCACCGACACCGTCGCCGCAGGGGCCACCTGATAGGCCCGGATCATCATCCCGACCCCGATCACCGATCCCACGGCCTGCACCACGACCCAGAACATGAACGGGCCTGTCGGCGCCACCCAACCGCGCAACACAAACCCCTCCGCCCCCGCTGGGGCCACGACCGGAACCGCCCACAACACAACCAGTCCCGCCACCCCCAACAGGCAAAGTGCCGCGAAAAACCCCGCCAGCAATGTCTCGGCGCTTTCAGCCGCGCACCAGCGCCGCGTCGCGATATTGCCCACCGCGTATAGTGCACCAGCCAGCACCGGCAGGATCGCCGCCACCGACGCGCCCTTCATCGCCGCGGGGCCCAAAAGCATGATCACCCCGCCAAAGCCCATCACAACCGCCAAAACCTGCACTGGCGTGATGCGTTCGCCAAACATCAATCCATTGATCAACAACACGAAAATCGGGGCCGTGAACAACCCCGCCGCCACAATCGCCACCGGCAAAAACGCCAATGCGCCGAAATACATCAGCATCGCCATCCCATGAATGATGCTGCGCCCCACCACCGCCTGCCACGCCACCGGGCGCAACCGATGCCCCAATGCCAAGGCAAATCCTGCGATCAGCGGCAATGCCAGCATCGACCGCGTCGCATGAAACTGCCACGAACCTGCCTCGGCCGCGACCACGCGCACAAAGTTGTCGGCAAACCCGATGATCAGGGAATAGCACAGGATCATGCCAAGCGCCGCAAAGGTCCGGTCATCGCGCATTGGCATTGGCATCCTCCCACTGCCCCTACAATCCGCATGCGAGCCCATCATGCTTGCCCGGATACGACATCCCGCTGCCCGGATTGGGAATTGATGCAGGCGGCAGTGTCGGCTAAGCTACCCCAAATGGTGAAAAAGCGCCCGCCCCAATGACACTTACGGCACTGAAACAGTATCAGCGGCTGGAATGTTCCGGGCTTTGGCAAGACCAGCCTGACGCACAGCGCCGCGATGTCGTCGTCAGTTTCGGTGCAGCCTCTCTTGTTCTGAAGGATCCACGCAGCGAAAATGCGCTATCGCATTGGTCGCTGCCCGCCATCATGCGCGAAAACCCTGGCCAGACGCCTGCCCTCTTCCGCCCCGGCCCCGATTCCACCGAAGGGCTGGAGCTTGCCGATCCTGACATGATCACCGCCCTTGAAACCGTGCACCGCGCCATCGAGGCCGCACGCCCCCGCCCCGGCCGTCTGCGCGGGGCGATTTATCTGGTGGTGGGCATGGTCATCGGCGGGGCCGCGATCGGCTGGTTGCCTGATGCCGTGCGCACCCATACTGCCCGCATGGTGCCCGCATCGTCGCGCGCCGAAATCGGCCTGATGGCGTTTGATGACATTACCCGCCTGACCGGCGCACCCTGCACTGACCCCGCCGCCCAAGCCGCACTCGCGGCCCTGTCCACCCGGATGTTTGGCGCGGCCAATCCGCCCATCTTGCTGGTGATGCGCGAAGGCCTTGCCATCCCCCGCCCGCTGCCCGGCGATATCATTCTTCTGCCACATGCTCTGGTGCGCGATGAACCCGGGCCTCACCCCCTTGCCAAGGCCGCACAGATCGCCATGCAGGCCGCCAGCACACATGATCCGTTGCTGCCGATCCTGACACATGCAGGGTTTCGCGCGACCTTCACCCTGCTGACCACCGGCACCCTGCCTGCTGCCGCGATGACTGGCTACGGCGAGGTCTATCTGCGCGATACCACACGCAGCCCACGCACGGATGCCCCCTTGCCTGATCCCTTGATGCCTGATGCCGACTGGATCGCACTGCAAGCGATCTGCGATCTGTAAACACCAAAACGCCCCCGTAACACATGTCACGGGGGCGTCCGGTGCCCTGCCCGCCTGTCCTGTCACGTCGCCCGCATTATCAGCGGATAAACGCATCCCCAAACCCTGCACCGCGCGCCGCACCCAGTGCCGCCTGCGCCTCGCCCGATGTGCTAAACGGCCCCGCCAGCACTATCGTCAACGCACGCCCACCCTGCGTGGTGCTGGCCCGTGCCGTCGCTAGGCCCATCGCGCGCAATCGATCCCGCGCCCCTGCGGCGTTTTCCGGCACGCCAAACGTGCCGACCTGCACATAAAACGTCCCCGTCGCCGGTGTGGTTGCCGCCGGTTCCGTCTTGGTCGACGCGGTGACGCGCGGTTGCACTGGCGCCGTTTGCGTCACCAGCCGTGCCGGCACCTCACGCGTCCAGACCTGATCCTGCTGCGCCTGCCCGGCGGCTGTTCCTTGCCCACGCCGTGGGTTCAGACGGTCATCATCCCACGCCGCGCGATAGCCTGCGGGCGGCGATGTCGGAACAGCTACTGCCGTGCGCGCTGCCGAGGCCGCCACGCGTGCAGGCTGACCCGTGCCTTGTGTCGTGGCAAATCGGGGTTCGCTCAACGAAGCGCCCACACCCGATCCTGCCGGGTAAATCGGCGCGCGCGCACCCTCAAGCGTGCCGTCACCGCGTGTACACAGCACCGCCGATCCGCCATTCGTCAACTGCACCCGCACCGGAACCGGCGTGTTGGTGAAACAGCCGATTTGCCGCCCCGATGACCCGGTAGTCGGCGCGATCGCCGTTTGCACCACACGGGTCGGCGCGACAACAACAGGTGCAGGCGGGGCTACGGCCACCCGGGCCGGGCGCGGCGCGACCACGGGTGCCGGTTGCGGTGTGGCGGCAACCACGGAGGTTGCTGGTGCCGGGCGCGGTGCGGGTGCGGGTTCCGGCTCGGCAGCAGCCACCGCAACCGGGCGCGCGCCAAACGTCGGCGGATAACCGCACAGCACGTTGCGCGACCGATCGAGCCTTGGGGCCCAGTTCGTGCGCCCACCGATACCCGCGCGCAGGAACACGCAGCCACGGCTGTCGACGTATTGTTGCCCGGTGAATGACGCTGGCGGCAATTCCGCAGGCCCGCCGATATCGGCAATCGACTGGGCAGACGCACTGCCTATGCCAGTTGAAAGCGCAACCACAACAGCCAGAACAAATCTTGACAGCATCACAAAACCCCCACAGCAAACTGCAAGGATAGTGCCGCATCATTGTTTCCAAGTAAAGGCTAACCGCCCCTTATTTTGTGCCAAACATGCGATCACCCGCATCCCCTAGCCCGGGCACAATATATCCATGGTCATTCAAGTGACTGTCTACCGCCGCTGTTACAATCGGCACATCCGGATGCGCCTCTTTCATCCGCGCGATGCCTTCCGGGGCCGCCAGCAGGCACAGAAACCGGATGTTCTTCGCACCTGATTGTTTCAAAAGCGTAATCGCTGCCACCGATGAATTGCCAGTCGCCAGCATCGGGTCCACCACGATGGACAGCCGGTCCTCCAGATGGTCCGGCAGCTTGCAGTAATATTGCACCGGTTGCAGCGTTTCAGGATCACGGTACAGGCCCACAAACCCGACCCGCGCCGCCGGGATCAGTTCGAGTATCCCGTCCAGCAAGCCATTCCCCGCCCGCAAGATCGAAATCAGCGCCAGCTTTTTGCCATCAATCGTCGGCGCGTTCATCGGCTCCAGTGGTGTTTCGATCTGCTTGGTGGTCATCGGCAGTTCGCGCGTCACCTCATAGGCCAACAGCAGGCTGATCTCGCGCAGCAGTTTGCGGAAACTCGCTGTGGAAGTATCCTTTTCCCGCATCAGCGTCAGCTTATGCTGCACCAAAGGATGGCTCACGACAGTCAGGTGATCAAGCATCCGCAGCCTCCAGCAGTTTTGCAATCCGCACCTTGGTATCTGCGTCACAAAAGGCCGCGTCAAGCGACCCGCGCGCGATCCGCATGAACTGCCCCCTGTCCCATTCGAACGCCTCGGTCAGCCGGTCATATTCGCGCGCCATCGTGGTATGAAAGAACGGCGGATCATCCGTGCTGATCGTGACACGCACGCCGCGCCGGTCCAGTTCCGCGATCGGATGGCTGCGCCAGTCGGGGTAAATCCCAAGGGCGATGTTCGATCCGGGGCAAACTTCCAGCACCACACCCTTTTCCGCAATTTCATCGACCAGCGCCAGATCTTCAATCGCCCGCACCCCGTGGCCGATCCGTTCCACCCCCAAATCTTCCATTGCCGCCCGAACCGATTCAGGCCCACCCCATTCGCCCGCATGCGCCGTCAGCCGCAAACCCGCCTCGCGCGCTGCATCGAAGGACCAACGGAAATCCTTCGGCTGACCCATCTTTTCATCCCCCGCGATCCCGAACCCCACAATCCAGTCGCCGGCCGTTTCCGCCGCACATTTTGCCGTTTCGCGGGCCTTGTCCGGCCCGAAATGCCGGATGCAGGTGATGATCCCGCGCAGGGTGATGCCCATATCCCGCTGCCCCTGATCCGCCGCCTCGCGGATGGCGTGCAGATATTCGCGCCACGCCCCCACATCGCGCCCGCCACAGAAATCAGGCGACAGGAAGGTTTCGGAATACACGACGCCACTTGCCGCCGAATCGTCCAGCACCGCCAGCGTCAGGCGGTGATAATCCTCGGGCGTGGTCAGCACCGACGTCGCCGCCTCATAGACCTTCAGGAAATCCCAGAAATCTCTGAAACGGTAACTGCCATCGGCATTGAAAATGCCCCCAATATCCACATGCTTGCGGCGTGCAAGATCGCGGATGAACGCCGGGGGTGCTGCCCCTTCCAGATGCAGGTGCAGTTCGATCTTGGGCAGATCTTTCACAGGAAACTCCGTCCGGGGCCACGGTTCTCCACGCCCAGATGGGACGCCACCGATGCCGCCACATCCGCAAAGGCACAATGGCCAATCTGGCCCGCGCCAACACCAGCACAGATCACCGGCACCCGTTCGCGCGTGTGATCCGTGCCGCGCCACGTGGGATCATTGCCATGATCCGCCGTGAAAATCGCCAGATCACCGGGATGCATCCGCGACAGGAATACACCGGCCTGCGTGTCGAACCATTCCAGCGCCCGGGCATAACCCGCGACATCACGGCGGTGCCCATACAGGCTGTCGAATTCGACGAAGTTCGCAAAGGTCAAGGAACCGGGGTCCGCCGCGTCCTGCAACGCCAGAATCTGTTCGAAAAGCCCGATATCCCCCGCGCCCTTATGCAGCCTGCCAACCCCCTGCATCGAAAAGATATCGCCGATCTTGCCCACCGCATGTGTCGCCTGCCCCGCATCCGTTACCCAATCCAGCAAGGTTGGCGCAGGTGTCGCCATCGCGTAGTCATGCCGATTACCCGTCCGCGTAAAATGCCCCGGCGTGCCCGTAAAGGGCCGCGCAATCACCCGTCCCACCTTCATTGCGTGCAGGGTCGGGGCAATATCCGCACACAGTTTCAACAACCGCGCCAACCCGAAGCTGTCTTCATGTGCCGCAATCTGGAACACCGAATCCGCCGAGGTATAACAGATTGGCCACCCCGTTCGCATATGCTCCGCGCCATGCGCGTCAATAATCGGCACCCCCGACGCGTGGCAGTTGCCAAGGATGCCATCCGTCCCCGTCAACGCACAGACGCGCGCCATCAGATCAGGCGGGAAGGCCGGCACCGTATCCGGGAAATAGGTCCAGTCCCACGGCACTGGCACCCCCGCCAACTCCCAATGCCCCGTAGGGGTATCCTTGCCGCGCGATACTTCTGTCGCAGCCCCCCAGCGGCCCGCACCATCATCGGCCAATATGTCGAGCCCCGACGCCATCCGCAGCGCCGCACCCAAACCCAAGGCCCCCAGATGGGGCATCATCAGCGGCCCTGCCCGCCCCTCATCCGCATGGCCCGCCGCACAGGCCTGCGCGATATGACCCAGCGTGTTGGCACCTGCATCGCCGAAATCGGCGGCATCCGGCGCGCCGCCAATGCCGACCGAATCCATCACGATCATGAATGCGCGTGCCATCACGATATCCGCTTCAGAACCAAGGGCGGCTCGTCCAGTGCAACCGGCCCGATCTGATACGCCGCCTGCACCGCGCGAATGGCCGCCTCCGCCTGATCTTCCGTCGCTGCATGCACCATGCCCAAGGGCACACCCGCGCCGATTTCCTCGCCCAGTCCCGCAAGGTCCGACAGGCCAACCGATGGGTTGATCCGATCCGTTTCGCGCAGACGCCCGCCGCCCAGATGCACCACCGCATGCCCCAAGGCCTGCCCGTCGATCTGCGTGATGAACCCATCCGCCAGCGCCGGAATTTCGCGCATCACGGGTGCCGATGGCAACCGGTCCGGCCAGCGTTCCACGAAATCCGCAGGGCCCCCCTGGGCCGCCACCATCCGACCGAACCATTCCGCCGCCGCCCCCGATTCAAGTGCCGCGATGATCCGCCCCTCGCCGTCTTCGACATCCGCTGCGATCCCGCCGAGGGCCAGCGCCTCACCCCCCAGTGCCGCCGTCAGATCCCACAGCGCCGCATTCACCGATGTGCCCGTCAGCGTTTCCATCACCTCGATCATTTCCAGCGCATTGCCCGCAGCTGTCGCCAAAGGCTGGCTCATATCCGTTACCAGCGCTGCTGTCATGCAGCCCGCCCCTTGCGCCGTCGTCACCAGCGCACGCGCCAACGCCTCGGCCTCGGCCGGGGTTTTCATGAACGCCCCCGATCCGCATTTCACATCCAGCACCAGCGCCTCCAGCCCCGCCGCCAGCTTTTTTGACAGGATGGATGCCGTGATCAGATCAACCGATGCCACCGTCCCCGTCACATCGCGCAAGGCATAAAGACGGCGGTCTGCGGGTGCAATTTCGGCGCTCGCCGACACGATGGCGCAGCGGCACCCACCAAGCTGGGTTCGCAACTGATCTGTCGTCAGGCCCGTCCGCAGGCCCGGAATGGATTCGAGCTTGTCCAGCGTCCCCCCGGTATGCCCCAAACCGCGCCCCGAAATCATCGGGACATAGGCACCGCAGGCCGCCAGCGCCGGGGCCAGCAGCAGCGATATGCAATCGCCGATGCCCCCCGTCGAATGCTTGTCAATCACCGGACCCGGCAGATCCCATTCCAGCACCTTGCCCGAATCCCGCATTGCCCGCGTCAACGCGATGCGCCCGCCATCGCCCAACCCGCGCCAGCATACCGCCATCGCAAAGGCCCCCGCCTGGGCATCGGTCACCTCGCCCGTGGCCAAACCCCTGACGAACCATGCCAACGCCTCGGGGGCAGGCAATCGCCCCATCCGAAAACCTTCAAGAATCGCGCGGGCATCCATCAGGTCCGCGCCATATGCGCCGCCGTGAACACACCCGGCAGCAAATCCGCCACCGTCATGCCGCGCCATTTGCCATCAGTCGTGCACAGCGTGACCACCACATCCGGCGCCGCAAATTCCGCGATCTTCTGGCGGCACCCGCCGCAGGGCGGCACCGGTTCCGGGCTGTCGGCAATCACGCAGACCTCGGCAATCACTGTCTCGCCCGCCGCCACCATCGCCGCAATCGCCCCCGCCTCGGCACAGGTGCCTTCGGGATAGGCCACGTTTTCGACATTGACACCGGTGTAGATGGTGCCCGATGCCGCGCGGATCGCAGCCCCCACCTTGAACCGGCTGTAGGGGGCATAGGCATTGTGGCGCACATCGGTCGCGGATTGCAGCAGGGTCATCGGCAGTCCTTGTTTTGGCGAAGAACCGGGGGCCAGCCCCCGGACCCCCGGGATATTTTCGCAAAGAGGAAGCTACAGAAGGGTGGTTGCAGGATTACCCGGAAGTGACACTTCCAGCAATTCCAGATCAGCGGTGCAATCGACATAGCGCGTCGCCATCCCCGGCGGGATGACAAACGCATCACCCGGCGCAAGACGGAAGGGGTCTTTGCCCGTCCCTTCCAGCGTCATCGCGCCGGACATCACAAAGGTGAACAGAATATCGCCATCATGCCTGGTCCAGGGTGCCATGCCATCCGGTCGTGCAACCATGACAGACGCAACACCCTTTGTATTCGTGTTGATCGTGGTGTCGCGCGCCGTAAAGCCGGGAATGCGGAACGCGTTCCAAGGCGATTCTGCCCCTTCGTTATGGACAAACTTTTGCCCCTGCCATTCGCGATCGGGCCGCACATCGGACGTGGGCAGCGTCATCACATGGTCAATTTCCGTGACGTGTTCGGCGGGCACGCCGATTTCAATCACCTCGATCCCGTCGCTGGCATGCAGCACACGGTGGCGAATTTCCGGTGGCTGGATGAAACAATCCCCCGCCGTCAAGCGGATCGCCGGGCCTTGATCTTCATACACCACATCGACCCAGCCCTTGATACAGAAGATCAACTGAAATCCCACCTTGTGGAAATGCACCATATCCGGCACCGGGCCGCCGTCCGGGATGCGGATATGGCTCGCGATGATCGCCCCGCCAAGCCGCGAGGGCACCAGATCACGGTAATGCATGCCTGCCCGCCCGATCACCCAAGGCGCCTGATCGGCAAGCCGGCGCACGACGAACGCATGCTGCGTCGGCGGCAGGATCAGGGGCGGGTTCAGATCATCAATCTCCACCTGCGTGCCGTTGGGTGCCGTCAAATGGCGCGCGCCATCCGCAAAGCCGACGGGATCATCGGTCAGAATGCGGATCATCCCCGGCGCTTCGGGTGCCCCCTTTTGCACACGAATGCGCAGGCCATGGCCAGAGAATACCGCCACCTCCGGGTCATCTGCCGGATAGATACTGTCCAGCCGCATCTTCAGCACTTTGGTGAAAAACGGCAGATCGTCGCGCAACTCCCGCGTCGGCAGACGGATTTCGGCACGTGTTTCGGACATTTTTCCCTCCGCATCGCCGCCAAACTGCGTCCCCGCCGACCGAATTGCAAGACAGCGCGGAGTATGGTCTTGTGCGGATGCGAAAAACAACGTTCTTGGAAATAGTTTAGTATTAAACTAATTTCATTGGGGGGCAGGGATGGACGAAATCAGGCAGGATAATACGCGCCAGGCCGCGCTTGATTATCACGAATTTCCCAAGCCCGGAAAGCTGGAAATCCGCGCCACCAAGCCCCTTGCCAACGGGCGTGACCTTGCCCGCGCCTATTCGCCCGGCGTGGCCGAAGCCTGTCTTGCGATCAAGGCCGCTCCCGCCACCGCCAGCCGCTATACCGCACGCGGCAATCTGGTGGCCGTTGTCACCAACGGCACGGCTGTACTTGGCCTTGGCAATATCGGCGCGCTGGCATCAAAGCCGGTGATGGAGGGCAAGGCCGTCCTGTTCAAGAAATTCGCCAATATCGACTGTTTCGATATCGAGCTGAACGAACCCGATCCCGAAAAACTCGCCGCCATCGTCTGCGCGCTGGAACCCACCTTCGGCGCGATCAATCTTGAAGATATCAAGGCCCCTGATTGTTTCATCGTTGAACAATTGTGCCGCGAACGCATGAACATTCCCGTCTTTCATGACGACCAGCACGGCACAGCCATCGTTGTCGGGGCCGCCGCCACCAATGCGATGATCGTTGCGGGCAAGCGTTTTGCCGACATCAAGGTCGTGTCCACCGGTGGTGGCGCGGCAGGGATTGCCTGCCTTGAGATGCTGGTGAAACTGGGCGTGCAGCGCCACAACATCTGGCTCTGTGATCTGGAAGGGCTGGTCTATGCCGGGCGTGCGGCCCAGATGACCCCGCAGAAGGAAAACTTTGCCCAAGGCACTGCGCCCGCGACGCTGGCCGATGTGATCACCGGGGCTGATCTGTTTCTGGGCCTGTCTGGCCCCGGCGTGTTGACGCCCGACATGGTCGCAAGAATGGCCCTGCGCCCGATCATCTTTGCGCTTGCCAACCCCAACCCTGAAATCGCACCCGAAGATGCCCGCAAAGCCAACCCCAATGCCATTATTGCCACAGGTCGTTCTGATTTTCCCAATCAGGTCAATAACGTGCTGTGCTTCCCCTTCATCTTTCGCGGGGCGTTGGACTGCGGGGCCACCATAATCAATGACGCGATGGAAATCGCCTGCATCGAAGGCATCGCCGCCCTGGCCCGCGCCACCACCAGTGCCGAGGCTGCCGCCGCATACAGGGGGGAAACCCTGTCATTCGGAGCCGACTATCTGATCCCGAAGCCGTTCGATCCGCGTCTGATGGGGGTGGTGGCATCCGCCGTTGCCCGCGCCGCGATGGAAACGGGGGTCGCAGCGCGCCCGATTGCTGATCTTGGGGCTTACAAGCGCAATCTCGATGGCTCGGTGTTCAAATCCGCCATGCTGATGCGCCCGGTGTTCGAGGCCGCCCGTACCGCGAGCCGCCGCATCGTCTTTGCCGAGGGCGAGGATGAACGCGTGCTGCGCACCGCCAATGCGATGCTTGAGGAAATGACGGATGTCCCGATCCTCATCGGTCGCCCCGATGTGGTCGAAGCGCGCTGCGAACGGGCGGGCCTGCCGATAAGGCCGGGCCGCGATTTCCATCTGGTGAACCCCGAAAACGACCCCCGCTATCGCGATTACTGGGGCACTTACCACGAATTGATGGCGCGTCGTGGCGTCACACCCGACATTGCCCGCGCCGTGATGCGCACCAATTCAACGGCCATCGCGACCGTTATGGTGCACCGGGGTGAGGCTGACAGCATGATCTGCGGCACCTTTGGCCAATACCTGTGGCATCTGAACTATGTGCGCCAAATCCTTGCGCGCGGCGGTCTGCACCCGCAGGCAGCCCTCAGCATGATGATATTGGAAGATGGCCCGCTGTTCATCGCCGATACCCATATCAACGCGGAACCGACACCCGAACAGATCATGCAGACCGTCATCGGGGCCGCGCGCCATGTGCGCCGCTTTGGTCTGGCACCCCAAATCGCGCTGTGCACCCAAAGCCAGTTCGGCAATATGGACAACGGCCCTGCCTTGCGGATGCGCGCGGCGCTGGAACTGCTGGATCTGCGCGAGCCCGACTTCTGCTATGAGGGCGAGATGAACGTCGATGCAGCACTTGATCCGGCCCTGCGCGAACGGATGTTCCCACAATCGCGCATGCAGGGCGAGGCGAATGTGCTGGTCTTTGCCTCGACCGATGCGGCATCCGGCGTGCGCAACATCCTGAAAATGAAGGCCGGGGGCCTTGAAGTGGGTCCGATCCTGATGGGCATGGGCAATCGCGCGCATATCGTGAACCCGTCCATCACCGCGCGGGGATTGCTGAACGTGGCGGCCATCGCAGGCACGCCTGTCGCACATTACAGCTAACGGCGGGCACAGATCGCACAACAGTCCCGCACGCATGCCGGAACACGCGCTGAAAGTCAGTGGTCCGGGTGCCGGGGGGGTGGCATGCAGGAGGAGGGTGTTTGGGACAAGGCCGGTCAATCCTCGCAAACGGCGCAATCATCGTCGCCCTGACGTTGCTGACCCAGACGGGCGGCATCGCATGGGGTGTCGCGTTGTTTTTTCACCGCCGCCTGATCATCTTTCTGTTGGCCTATGCCGTACTCTGGACCCTTGCCTATCCCACCAGCCCGCGCACCGCACTGCCCTGCTTTGGCGAACCCCTGCGGCTGCAATCGCCGCTCTATTGCGTGCTGAACCGCCATTATGTTGACCCCTCACTTGCCAGCGTCGCACAGGACGCCGCCGCCCAGATCGCCGCGGCGTATCCCGGCACGGTCACCCTTGCCCTTGATGGCGACTTTCCTTTCCTGACAGGCATGCCGCTGATCCCGCATCTGTCGCATGATGATGGTGAAAAGCTGGATTTCGCGTTTTACTACACCGCACCCGATGGCACCTATCTGCCCGGCAGAACCCGCGCGCCCTTGGGTTACTTCGCCTTCGAGAATACGCCCCCCGACACCTGCCCTGCCAACACCCTGACCCTGCGCTGGAACATGGCTTGGCTGCAAACGCTGTGGCCCGACCGCCCGCTGGATACCCCCCGCACAGCCGCCCTGATCACCGCGCTGACCGCCGATCCGCGCGTTGCGAAAATCTTTGTCGAAC
>JANNKX010000400.1:0-9536 GCA_031396505.1 Rhodobacterales bacterium | reverse complement strand
CGACGAGCTCGACCGCATGACAGCAGGCGAGATGCAATAGGAGTAAGATACAGATCGAAGCAAATTGTTTCATCGAAACCACCTCAGAAAATCATCCGCAGCATCAATGTCAGTCGATATCAGAAATAGCAAGAAGAATAGTGCCAATTCCATCATTCCGTTCACTATGAATACCTATGTCATTTTTTTCAAGTTTTATTCTCAGATGCGAAGGACAGTCGGTGCTGGAAGACCGGGTGCTGACGGCGGCCGCGATTGCGGGCACCCGCACGTTTCGCGCGCGGCCCATGACCATTCTGAAATCGGCGATCCGTATTCTGTGGGGCCGGTTGCGCGGCACGTTCAAGGGATTTGGCACCGCCGCCGTGGGGTTCGGCCCGCCGATATCGCTGCGCGCCTTTCTGGCCGAAGCCCCCGCTGATGCGGTCGAGGCGTTGGGCGCGCGTCTGATGGCCGATATCGCGCGGGTTGTGCCGATCTTGCCCGTCCCCTTGGTGGCGGCAGCGATTGCCGCAGGGGCCACGCGTGATGGTCTGTTGACCATCGCGGGCGGCATGGCAGACCGATTGGCGCTGCAGGGGGCGGTGTTGAAACTGCCGCCGCAGGGCATGGCCGACGCGGTAAGCGAAGGGCTGCGGCCGTTGTTGGACCGCGGTATCGTGGATGCCGACTTGGCGGTGTTGCAGCCCGATCTGTTGGCATTCTATGCCGCCCCGGTGCAGCAAGTGCTGGATGCTGCAATGCCGCAGACATAAAATTACAAAATGGCTTACGTTTTTATTGTAAAGTAACTCAGCCGATTGTATTCAACCACTGACCCGCCCGATTCTGCGGCGCGGCATTTCTTGCAGGGAGGCCTGGATGGCTTTGGACACGCAAAACGCAATCGTTGCTTATGATGCACCCGTGAAAGACCTGTACGAGGTTGGCGAAATGCCGCCGCTTGGGCATGTTCCGGCAAAGATGTATGCTTGGACCATCCGCCGCGAACGCCATGGCGAACCGGATACCGCGATGCAGGTCGAAGTGGTCGATACCTGGAAGATCGACAGCAACGAAGTGCTGGTGCTGGTGATGGCAGCGGGCGTAAATTACAATGGCGTCTGGGCCGCCCTTGGCCTGCCGATCAGCCCGTTTGACGGCCACAAGCAGCCCTTTCACATCGCGGGGTCGGATGCTTCGGGCATCGTCTGGGCTGTGGGTGACAAGGTGAAACGCTGGAAAGTCGGCGATGAGGTTGTCATTCACTGCAACCAGGATGATGGTGATGACGAGGAATGCAACGGCGGCGATCCGATGTATTCGCCCACGCAGCGTATCTGGGGCTATGAGACGCCAGATGGGTCATTTTCCCAGTTCACCCGCGCGCAGGCGCAGCAATTGATGCGTCGCCCGCGCCATCAGTCGTGGGAGGAAAGTGCTTGCTATACGCTGACACTGGCCACCGCATGGCGGATGCTGTTCGGGCATGAACCGCATGAATTGAAGCCGGGCCAGAATGTTCTTGTATGGGGCGCGTCGGGTGGTCTTGGGTCCTACGCGATCCAGTTGATCAACACGGCAGGCGGCAACGCGATTGGCGTGGTGTCCGAAGAGGACAAGCGCGAATTTGTCATGGGCTTGGGTGCCAAGGGCGTCATCAACCGCAAGGAATTCAACTGCTGGGGCCAGATGCCAACCGTGAACAGCGAAGAATACAAGGTCTGGTTCAACGAGGTGCGCAAATTCGGCAAGGCGATCTGGGATATCACGGGCAAGGGCAACAACGTCGATATCGTGTTCGAACATCCGGGCGAGGCAACCTTCCCCGTCTCGGTATTCTTGGTAAAGCGCGGCGGCATGGTGGTGATCTGCGCGGGCACCACGGGGTTCAACCTGACGCTGGATGCGCGCTATCTGTGGATGCACCAGAAACGCGTGCAGGGCAGCCATTTCGCGAACCTGAAACAGGCGAGTGCTGCAAACCAGTTGATGATCGAACGTCGCCTTGATCCCTGCATGTCCGAGGTTTTTCCGTGGGACGATATTCCTGCGGCGCATATGAAGATGCGCCGGAATGAGCATAAACCGGGGAACATGGCCGTGCTGGTGCAGGCCCCGCACGCCGGGCTAAAGACGTTCGAGGATACGCTGGAGGCCAGTCGGAACCGCTGACACGTCTGGTCCTTGGCGCGCCAAGGCCGTAAGGTCGCGCCATGAACCTGCCCCTCACCCTGTCGGACGATCAGGCCGAAGCGCATGACCGCGTTTCGGCCGAACTCATGTCGGTCGGGATCGATCTGGGCGAAGGCACCACCTCGCCTGCGGCAGAAGGCAAAGGGTCGGTCCTCGCGGTTGTGGGCAAGGCAGGATCGGGCAAGACCATGTTGCTGGCGAACCTGACCAAGGCCTTGGTCGCGGCAGGGGTCAGCATCGTTTCGGGTGATTATGAAGGCAAGCGCCGCAAGGATCGTCGCACGCTGGCCGTTCTGGCCCCCACCAACAAGGCGGCAAGTGTTTTGCGGTTGCGAGGCGTGCCCGCGACCACGATCCACCGGATTCTGTACACTCCCGTCTATGACCCCCAATATGAAAAGATTGCCGAATGGCTGGCAGGCACAGCGCCCCGCCCCGCGGTGGAGGGGCTGACAGATATCGCGCTGGACCGGGCTTTCGGGTTCTATCAGACCGTGGCATCGATACCGGGCGCGCTGGCAGCGGCGGGGTTGAAGGGCAGCGATTTCATCAAGGGCTGGAAACGCCGCGAGGAACCGCTGGACGTGGGTTTTGTCGACGAATCCTCGATGCTGGATGAGCGGCAGTTTGAAGATCTGAAAGAGATATTCCCGACGCTTGTGCTGTTTGGTGATCCGGCGCAGTTGGCCCCTGTCGGGCAATCGGGCGAGATGATTTTTGATCGGCTGGGCGGTGCGCGGCGCCTGACGCTGAACCGCATCCACCGCCAGACGGCGGATAACCCGATCCTTGATCTTGCGCATGCGCTGGCGGATGAACGCGTGGGGTTCGAGGCGTTTGAGCGGCTGGTGGAAGACGCCGCGCGCCATGATGACCGCGTGGTGATTGCCGAACGCGCGGACAGTGATCTGATGGCGCGATCACCCGTGCTGGTCTGGCGGAATGCGACGCGGATCAGGTTGATCACGGCATTCCGGGCCGCGCATCTGGCGCCCGAGTTTGAACTGCTGCCGGGCGAGCCGCTGATCTGCGACGGGATCGAGCTGCCGCTGAAGCATCGCAAGAAGCGGATCGACCTTGAGGCGCGGGGCCTGATCAAGGGCGCGCAGGTGATCTATCTGGGGCCGGGCAACCGTGAGGGTTTTGCCAAGCTGCATGTGGTGGGGGCCGAAGAACCCCAGGTATCGGCGGCAAGCATCATCAAGATCGAAAAGCCGGATGAGGCGGAACCCTATATCCCGCATGCGGCCAAGATGGGGGCGGCCTTCCTGCATGGGGCGGCGGTGACGATCCACAAGGCGCAGGGGTCGCAGTGGACGGACGTCCAGGTGTTCGCGCCTGATCTTTATGCGGCGGCGCAATCGGGGCGGATGGAGGCGGGGTTGCCACTGTGGAAGCGGCTGGCCTACGTGGCGATCACGCGGGCCGAAAAGCGGCTGCTGTGGGTGACGCGCTACCGTCTGGGCAAGCCGGTGGCGGGGCTGACGATTGCGGATTTGCCACGGGCGGCTTCACCGCTCGCGCTTGAACCGACGGATGCACCGCTTTAAGATCTGCTGAAAGGGAGGCGTTCATGCTGTGTGTTTTCGTCCAGTTCCGCTGCACGCCGGGCCAGACCTATGAGGTGGCCGATGCGATTTATGACCGCGAAGTGGTGAGCGAGTTGTTTTCCACCAGTGGCGAATATGACCTGATCGCCAAGGTCTATATCCCCGATGAAGAGGATGTCGGGCGGTATCTGTCGGACAAGCTGTTCGATATTCCGGGGATCGTGCGGACCCTGACGACGATGACCTTCAAGGCGTTCTGATCGTGGTAAAAGCCGGGGGCCAGCCCCCGGACCCCTGGGATATCTGAACAGAGAGGACGTTCGAAGTGGAAGAATTGACGGCTGTCAATTTTGCGATTTGTGTAATTAAAACAACATGATAGTTTTTCGAGCAGGCTATTCGTTAACGGCGCTGTTAACAATTTGCATCACAGCCAATCTGCGCGTTTTGTGCCAATGGCATCGCTGATATTGGCGTATCCATCGCGGGCGAGCAGGGAATCGAGCCCGCGCGCGATCCGGGCGGCAAGGCTGATGCCCTGATAGACCATCGCGGTATAGATCTGCACGGCGGTGGCACCTGCGCGGATCTTGGCATAGGCGTCATCCGCGCTGCTGATGCCGCCGACGCCGATCAGGGGCAGTTTGCCACCCGTCAGTTGTGACAGGCGCGCCAGCACACGAGTAGACTTTTCGAACAAAGGTGCGCCGGAAAGGCCGCCTGCCTGTGCAGCGTTTGCACTTTTCAGGCCATCGCGGGACAGCGTGGTGTTGGTGGCGATGATCCCGGCAATGCCACTGTGCAGCGCCACATCCGCCAGTGCCCCCAAATCATCATCGGCCAGATCGGGCGCGATTTTCAGGAATATGGGGATGCGGCGGGGCAGGGCGGCTTGCACGGCCATCACGCCCGCAAGCAGGGCCGACAGGGCGGCGGGGCCTTGCAGATCGCGCAGCTTTTCGGTGTTGGGCGAACTGACATTGACGGTGGCGAAATCCACCAGCGGGCCGCACTGCGCCAGCACGGCGGCAAAATCGGCGGCACGGTCGGTGCTGGTTTTGTTGGCACCAAGGTTCAGGCCCACGGGCACAGGGCCATGGGTCCGGGCGGCAAGGCGGGCGGCAATCGCGTCTGCGCCCTGATTGTTGAAACCAAAACGGTTGATCGCGGCGCGGTCGGCGGTCAGGCGGTAAAGGCGCGGGCGCGGGTTGCCGTCCTGTGGCCGCGGGGTGGCGGCCCCCACCTCGATAAAGCCGAAGCCCGCGCGCGACAGCGGGCTGATGGCGGTGGCGTTCTTGTCATAGCCTGCGGCAAGGCCCACAGGGTTGGGCAGGGCGAGGCCTGCAAGTTGGGTGGCAAGGCGGGGTGACGTGACAAGGCCGGGCAGCGGAGCCAGCCCGCAGCGCAGCGCCAACAGCGACAGGCCGTGCGCGCGTTCGGGATCAAGGCGGCGCAGCAGGGCAAGGCCTGCGGTCTCATAAAGGCTCACCAGACGCCCTCGGGGAAGATGTGACCAGACAGGCCGAGGGGCAGGGATTTATCCCAGATCACGTCGGCAAGGTGCAGTGGGCGGTAAAGATGCGGGAACAACTGGCCACCGCGTGACGGTTCCCATTTCAGGGCATCGCCAAGGGTATCTGCATTCAGGGCGAGCAGGACAAGATCGCTTTGACCGGCAAAGTGTTTGGCGGCGGTTTCGGCGACCTGTGCGGCGGTCGAAAAGTGAATATAGCCATCGATCAGATCAATGGGCGCACCTTTGGTGGACCCTGCGGCGCGGAAGGCATCCCATTCGGGGCGGCGAAAGATTTTATAGATCAACATGGCATGCCTCATGCACCTTGCCCAGGTTTTGGTCAATGCTTGGTGGGGTCAGGCGCCGTCATGCCGATGTCGCAGGACACAGGCAAAAGGGCATTTGTAACACCCGGTGGTTGGTGGCAGGCTACCCTGATCAACCCTGCATGGAGATTTCGGATGAAGCGCATTTTCCTGATGACGGTGGCGATGCTTTTGCCGATGGCAGCACAGGCGGACTATACGCTGACCATTCTGCACACAAATGATTTCCATGACCGGTATGAGCCGATTTCGGCGTTTGATTCGACCTGTGACGCAGAAACCAACGCGAAAGGCGAATGCTTTGGCGGATCGGCCCGATTGGTGACAGCGCTGCGCGCTGCGCGGGCGCGGTCGGACAACACGATTCTGGTGGATGGCGGGGATCAGTTTCAGGGCACGCTGTTTTATACCTATTACAAGGGCAGCATGACGGCGGAATTCATGATGCAACTGGGCTATGACGCGATGACGGTCGGCAACCACGAATTCGATGATGGACCAGAGGTCCTGCGCGGGTTCATGGATGCGGTGGAGTTTCCGGTGCTGATGTCGAATGCCGATGTCAGCGGCGAGCCGTTGTTGGCGGACAAGATCCAGAAATCGGTGGTGATCATCCGCCGGGGCGAAAAGCTGGGCCTGATCGGGTTGACGCCGCAGGATACGGATGAATTGGCCAGCCCCGGCCCGCGCGTGATTTTCACAGACCCGGTGGGGGCGGTGCAGGCGGAAGTGGACCGCCTGACCGCGGAAGGAGTCAACAAGATCATCGTTCTGAGCCATTCGGGCTATACGGTGGATCAGCGGGTTGCGGCGGAAACCACGGGCGTTGATGTGATCGTGGGCGGGCATTCGAACACCTATCTGTCGAACGTGGCCGAGGGGGCCGAGGGGCCTTATCCGACAATGGTGGGCACGACGGCGATCGTGTCGGCCTATGCCTATGGCAAGTTTCTGGGCGAATTGAACGTGGTGTTCGATGACGCAGGCGTGGTGACGCAGGCAACGGGGGAGCCGCTGATCATGGATGCGGCGGTGGCAGAGGA
Source organism: Rhodobacterales bacterium (assembly GCA_031396505.1). Classification (GTDB taxonomy): domain Bacteria; phylum Pseudomonadota; class Alphaproteobacteria; order Rhodobacterales; family Rhodobacteraceae; genus JAAFHS01. The sequence goes on along the minus strand of JANNKX010000400.1, from coordinate 2,926 downwards.
TGCAGGCACACTGGCGCGGATTGCCGAACTGGCGGTGCCGCTGGAGGAAATCCGCAGCAAGGTGGTGGCGGAAACGGCGACGGCGATTGATGGCGACCGGGCCAATTGCCGGGCAGTGGAATGCCAGATGGGCAATCTGGTGGCGGACGCGATGCTGGCGCGGGTGGCGGATCAGGGGGTGACGATTGCGCTGGCCAATGGCGGGGGCTTGCGGGCGTCGATTGATGCGGGGCCAGTGACGATGGGCGAAGTGATCACGGTGCTGCCATTCCAGAACACGCTGTCGACGTTTGAGGTGGACGGGGCGACGTTGATTGCGGCGCTGGAAAACGGGGTCAGCCAGATCGAGGAAGGCGCGGGGCGGTTCTTGCAAGTGGCGGGGATGACCTACACGTTTGACCCTGTGGCAGCGGCGGGCGCGCGGATCAGTGATGTGATGGTGCTGGTGGGCGGCGATGCATGGGCGCCGATTGATCCGGCGGGGGTGTATTACGTGGTGTCCAACAACTATGTCCGGGGGGGCGGTGACGGGTTCAAGATGTTTGTGAACGCGGCAAAGGCCTATGACTTTGGCCCGGACCTTGCAGATGTGGTGGCGGAATACATGGCGGCAAACGGGCCTTACACGCCCTTCACGGACGGGCGCATCACGCGCAAATGACGGCGGCAACAGGCGGGGATTGCATGACGGATCATTCACACGATGGCCATCTGGGCGCGGTCTATGCCGCCCGCGCCCCCGAACAGGTGGCAGCCGCCTATGATGCCTGGGCCGAGACGTATGAGGCCGACATGGCCACATCCGGCTATCGCCATCCGACGATTGCCCTTGCGCTGTTGGCGCGGCATTTGCCGCGTGGCGCGGGGCCGCTGCTGGATGCGGGGGTGGGCACCGGGTTGATGGGGCAGTGGTTGCCGCTGGTGGGGTACGATGTGGTTGACGGGCTTGATCTGTCGGCGGGCATGCTGGCGGTGGCGGCGCGCAAGCACGTCTACCGGACCTTGCAGCAAGTGGCGCTGGGCGGGCCGCTGCCTTATCTGGATGATACCTTTGCCGGGATCGTGTCGACAGGCGTGTTCACCACCGGGCATGTGGGGGCCGAGGCGCTGCCCGAATTGATCCGTATCTGCGCGCCGGGGGGCATGATCGTGCTGACGGTCAAGGGCACAGTGTGGGACGCAGGCTTTGGTGCCGCACTGGATGCGTTGGAAAAGGCCGGGCGCGTGCGGGTGGTGGAACAAACCGCGCCCTATATCTCGATGCCCGGCGATCCTGCGACGACGCCGGGGATCGGGCTGGTGTTCAGTCCTGTGTGATGGCAGGCCTGAGGCGGCGGCGAAGGGGTGCTATTCAGCGACTTAGCGCGGGCGTTGTGTAACGGTAAGACCCTAGCCTTCCAATCGAAGAAATTGCCTTATCATAGCATCCCATACCTGCTCATTCCCCCATATTTTCTGAATGATTTTGGTAAGTTGGCATGCTGTGGTTGCGCAGGGCGTTCGACCCCTACTCACCTGATTTTCGTGCCAGATCTCACAGATATCCTCGTCCAGAAACGACCCTGAGGACTGCACTTTGACACCAGAGTGAAGAACCTTGGCAGACGGGTCGGGAAGAGCTGCAAGTCGTGGATCATGGTCAAAGCCGAGAACCGTAGCAAGATCACTTTGGGCCACTCCCCGGACATATCGCTGTCTGAAGCCCGCAAGCTGGCGTTAGGGCGTATCACTGCCAATCGGGTTTACCTGACGGGCAGCGATACGCAACATAACCAACGGCTTGCCTGTCCTGGATCGCCTTCAATATGAATCAGATTGAAGGTGATCCGCCCCAGATGCAATCAGAGCCCCAGCGTTGTTAAAAGGGCCCCGCATCAGCTTTGCTAGTGTACGACAGGCGTTCTTGGTGCTCGCTAACTGGTGTCGCGGCACCGTCACGGTCATGCGGAGCACCCTCAGGCCCTTCACGTGGAAAAAGCAACTTCATGCGATTACCCATGAAGCCGTCGTGCGGGTGGCCTGTGTGCTGTCCCCACGTCCGCGAAGGGCATCCCGTTGCAAAACGATTGTTTTCCTTGCGGGGCTTTGTCCGTCATAAGCCAAAAAGGAGGTCACGATGTTCAATACATGGAAACAAGAAAAAGCCACGGCAGCGCTGGTTGAAGAGGCGCAGGCGCTTGCGGAAAAACTGTCTGGGACGAAACCGCATATTTTGGACAGCCACGCCGCCGCCGCACAATTCTGGGCAGCATCTTACCTTGCCAGCGGGCAGGATCTGTTCAACCTGAACGATTGGACGCCCGCCGCCGCCGCCCGGTTCGCCGCTGCTGCGCTATCGAGGATCGCCATTCTGCGCAAGAAGCGCGAGTATGACAGCAGCGACGGTCTGGCGATCTGGCTGCACACGGCCCGCGCGGTGACAGAGCCGCGGATTGCGCCAGCTGTGCGCGATATCTGGCAACAGATATTGAAGGCCGGTCCGAATGCGGAATCGATGGCGCAAGATTTGTTACAGGACGCAGGGTTGCCGGTTGACGAAGTCCGCCGCGTTCCCAAAGGCTTGGACATCAACGAGCAGAGCCCCGGCGCCATTTGACAGCGCACCAGAGTGACCTGAATAATCGGCCAAGTCTTGTAGACAAGTTAGCACATGTTTTGCCAAGATACGCGGCCAACAGACCACGGTCTGGGTGGACGACCCGATCCTGCGGCGCTATTGCGGCCCAGCGTGTGACATTTTTTAACATTCAAGAACTGGGGTCAGAGTTATGCTGTGGGCCATCCGGGCGCGCCTGAGGCCAGCGTTGGCGGTCATTGATCTGATCCCCAACATACACCGCACCGCGGCCTTGACGGCGCTGCGACGTGCGGTGCTGGACGGCAGCCCCGCTGTGCTGTCGCTGTCGGCGGAGGACAAGGAACTGGC
>JANNKX010000395.1:0-2660 GCA_031396505.1 Rhodobacterales bacterium | reverse complement strand
CCAGGCATGACGCGATATATTCAGGCGAGGCATCGTTGCGTAACCAGAAACAACCCGCTCGGCCGTTCGAGAATGCCCTTCAGCCGCGTGACAAGCGCTGCGTCAAACCCCAGCTTTTCCCACCCCAGCCGCAGCGCCTTGGGATCCAGTACCCGCGCGACGATACTTTCGCCCCATTGCGTGGGCAGGGACGAAAACCGGAAGTCGATCTTGCGCCCGGCAATCGTCGCCTCCATCCGCCCGTCCTGCGGCATCCGCCGTTCGGCGACGTTGACACCGGCCATCACCTTGAGGCGTGACAGGATGGCGGCGGGGTTCAGGTTGCGGTCCACCCGTTGTTGCACCAGCACCCCGTTGATGCGGAACCGCAAATCAAGGCCGGTTTCAGAGCTTTCAAAGTGCATGTCGGACGCACCCGCCGTGACCGCGTTGGCCAGAACTTCATGCACGAACTTGATGACGGGGCCGTCAACCGCCGTGCGCCGCAGCATTTCCGCATCGCGGGCAATGGCGGAGGCATCATGGGTATCCGGCGCCTCGGCCCCCGGTGTCATCAGCATCCGCACCTCGGCGGTTGTCGCCCCGAGAATGGTGCGTCGCGCATCCAGCAGGAAGGCGACCTCATCGCGCAGGTCGATGTTTCCCGGGTCGGCCATCACGATCGCGGCAGTGCCATCTGTCAGGCGCACCGGCAGGACGAGGTTCGTGTTGATGTAGGGCGTTGTCAGCGTGGCGATGGCTGCCGGATCGGGGGTCAAATTTTGGATCGATGCCCGGGGAATGCCAAGAACGGCGCAGAGTTCGGGCAAAAGCTGCGCCTCTTCAATCAGGCCGAGCCGCAACAGCATCTGTTCAAGACGCGTCCCTTCGCGAGCGGCCGCCGCAGACGCCCGCATAAGGGCCGCCTGCTCCATCGCACCGACCGCCAACAACCGGTCTGACAGGGTGATATCAGGCGCGATCATGGCCATCGGGGTCTTTCGTGATGGGTTGGTTCTGCAGAATACTATAGGTGTCTGCGGCACGGGCGTGCTAGCCTTAAGTTGTTTCGGGGTGTGCTGAATACGGGAGAATATATGCGTGATATCGCACGGCAGATCGGGCAAAGTGCACGCCTGCGCGCTCTGATCCCGGCCACGCTTTTTCAGCCTGGGTTCTTCGTGCTGGATCCTCCGGTCTTTGTTGTGCGCTCATTGCCGCTGTCCGACGCGGATGCGCGTGGCCTTGCCAATCTGGCAAAACGACACGATGCGATTTCTCTGCATCTTGACAGCAGCCTCGGTCTTCAAAGAACGGTCACTTTGCCAAAAGCGGCCGCGGGTCGGGCGAAGGCTGTCATCAACATGCAGATGCGTCAGACCCTGCCTGCAATGGCAAACGGACTGGTCTGGCAATTTGCGCAGACAGGCCGCACGGCGCAGGATGTGCTGTTCACGGTCTTTGTCATGAAGGAGGATGTGCTTCTCCAACTGCGCGATACGGTCGAAAACCTTGGCAGTGTGGTCAGCGAGATCCGGTTTGCCGGCGTCAATGGGCCAGCGCTTTCTTCAACGCAACAAAAAGACGCGAACACCCAGCGAAGGTGGATTCTGGCGACGGCCTTCTGTGTTCTGGCGACCGTGTCTTGGGCCGTCTGGGCGCTGGAAGCGAATGTGCATGCACTGCAAACGGCGAATGCCGCACGGGCTGCATCAAACGCAGCGCTGGAGGAGCAGCTTGTCGGGGTGACCGCGCGGATCAATGATACCGAAGGCCAGCGCGCCCGCCTCTTGGCAGATTTGGGCACCTTTGATCGGCAATCAGGACGCCTCGCCTATTGGGCTGATCTCACGCGCGATCTTCCTGATACGGTTTGGATTTCTGAACTGAATGTCGATGCTGATCGGATGTCATTGGCGGGGTTTACGCGCGGTGACGCGACCGAAGTGGTCGAAATCATACAGCGGCAAGCCTGGGCCGATACCGTCCGACTGGAAGGGCCGATCCAATTCGACACCTTCACCCGTCAGAACCGATTCAGCCTGACTGTGGCCCTCAATGAAGCCGACGCCACGCCATGATGGGACAGCTGCGCCAAGTATTCGGTCTCTGTCTCATTGCCGCAATTGTTTTTGTTGTTGTGCTGGCGACAACATCGTGGAGCCGCGCACGATTGGCTGCGGCGGAGGCGGAGGCGGAACGACTTGTTCAACAGGAAACGGCAATGCTTGATCGTCTCGAAGACGCGCAAGGGTTGGAGGCAGGACAGATCGCGATGCCACCAAACTATCTCTGGCCGGGTCAGGAGCGTGCGGCGCTGGAAATCGCCTTTCAGCAAGCCCTTGTGGACGCTGCAGAAACTACCGAAGTGCGCCTCATTTCCTTTGGACCGGGGCGTGCGCCGGATGCGATCTCCACATCCGCACTGGGCTATGAAGTCGAAGTTGAGGGCGGGCACGAGGAGCTTGCCCGATTTCTGAGGGTGATCGAATTTCATGAACCGCAATTGGGTTATTCATATCTCTGGATCCGCCAGCAGGCGAATGTGCAGGACAACGCGGGCAAGGCCTTCGTGGCAGCGCGCATCGGGGTCTGGGGATTCACGGAGCAACCCGAGGATACAATAGCGCCATGACTGTCTTGCGGACCATCGTCCCGCCATTGGGGCTGCTGACCGCGAT
>JANNKX010000133.1:0-9972 GCA_031396505.1 Rhodobacterales bacterium | reverse complement strand
CTTCCTCAACTTCGTCTTCGTCCCCGGCGTCGCTTACGGTGCACAGCTGGCCCTTGGTGCGCTTGGCATCACCCTGATCTATTCCATCCTGCGGTTCTCCATCTTCGCCCATGGCGATACCATGGCCTTCGGCACCATGATCACCATCTTCTTCACCTGGTGGTTCCAGTCCATGGGCATCGGCATCGCCCCCCTGCCCACCGCCCTGCTCGCCCTGCCCCTTGGCATCGCCGCCACCGCCCTGCTGGTGTTGGGTACAGATTTCGCGGTCTACCGCTTTTATCGCAAACAGCGCGCGAAACCCACGGTTTACGTCATCGTCTCGCTCGGGGTGATGTTCATCCTGAACGCTGTCGTGCGTTTTGGTATCGGCCCGGACGAGCAGAACTTCTTTGACGGCGAACGTTTCATTGTCTCGGCTGGCGGCTTCAAAGAGGCGACGGGATTGGCCGAGGGGCTCGCCATCAGATCCACCCAAGGGCTGACGCTTGTCACGGCCCTGATCGTGATGGCGCTGTTGTTCTGGTTCCTGCAGAAAACCCGCACCGGCAAATCCATGCGCGCCTTTTCCGATAACGAAGACCTCGCCCTGCTGTCCGGTATCAACCCCGACCGCGTGGTCGCCGTGACATGGATCGTCGCGGCCGCCCTCGCCACCATCGCGGGCATGCTGTATGGGCTGGACAAGTCGTTCAAACCCTTCACGTATTACCAGTTGCTGCTGCCGATGTTTGCCGCAGCCATCGTGGGGGGCCTGGGTTCCCCCATCGGGGCAATCGTCGGTGGCTTCCTCATCGCATTCAGCGAGGTGATGGTGACCTATGCGTGGAAAAAGGTGATCACCTACGCCGTTCCTGAAAGCCTGGCACCCGATGCGCTCGTGCAACTTTTATCCACCGATTACAAATTCGCAGTCAGCTTCACGATCCTGATCATCGTGCTTCTGTTCATGCCAACCGGCCTCTTCAAGGGGAAAACGATATGACCCGCCATCGCAACGCCCTTCTGTTTGCCGGGGTCGCCATCCTGTTCGTTCTGGCAGCCCTGATCGAAAGCTGGAATTATGCCTTCAGCATCCTGAACACATCCTTGATCTTTGCCATCATGGCGCTTGGGTTGAACATGCAGTGGGGTTATGCGGGGCTGTTCAACACCGGGCTGATGGGCTTTGCCGCCCTTGGCGGGCTGGCGGTCGTGCTGATCGCATCGGAACCTGTGGCTGCGGGCTGGGCTGCAGGGGGGCCGCAATTGATGGTGGCACTCGTGTTCGGACTGGCGGCCATTTTCCTGTCGGTGTTCGTGTATCAGCGCATGGCCCCCGGCCGCCCGCGCACGATCACGCTGATCGGCCTGCTGGTCGGCGGCTTTGTCGCCTACCGCTGGCTCTTTGACGGGGCCGTGACGGGGATCGAGGCGCATGACCCCGCCACCTACGGCAATATCGGCGGCCTTGGCCTGCCCGCGCTGATCGCATGGCCCGTAGGCGGTCTGATGGCCGCCGCGGCGGCCTGGGCGATCGGCAAGACGGCACTTGGCCTGCGGTCTGATTACCTTGCCATCGCGACCCTCGGGATTGCCGAAATCATCGTGTCTGTTCTGAAAAACGAAGACTGGCTCGCGCGTGGCGTGAAAATGGTCAATGACCTTCCCCGCCCATGGCCGGTCGACGAAGAGGTGGTGCTGCAAAAGACGGCCTGGTTTACCGAAATGGCCGCAAGCCGGGGTTTTGACCCCGTCACCGCGTCCACCATCCTTGTGAAACTGCAATACGCTTTCCTGTTTACCGTCGTGCTGGCCATTGTGATCTGGCTGTCCGAACGCGCGCTGGCATCCCCCTGGGGTCGCATGATGCGCGCCATCCGCGACAATGAGGTATCGGCCGAGGCCATGGGCAAGGACGTGAAACGCCAGCATCTGCAGGTGTTCATCATCGGATCGGCCATCGTGGGCGTGGCAGGTGCGATGATGACAAACATGCAGGGCCTGATGAACCCCGGCACGTATAACCCGCTGCAATTCACTTTCCTGATCTGGGTGATGGTCATTGTCGGCGGGTCCGGCAACAACTGGGGGTCGGTCCTTGGCGGTCTTTTTATCGGCTGGCTATGGCTGATTGCCGAAAACTTTGGGTCGGACCTCATGGGCTACGTCACCGCCCTGCTGCCGGATGGCGCGTTCAAGACCAACCTGGATGACAATGCCCAGCACATGCGCCTGCTGTCGCTGGGGGTCATTCTGCTGCTGGTGATACGGTTCAGCCCGCGTGGCCTCATTCCGGAAAAATAGGTTCACGCTGCCACCGACATTTTTTGTCGCGCCTTGACATGACCCTGCCCACACCGAAAGGCAAAACTGCGCCAAACCTGCAAGGGAGGCAGCGCCCATGAAAACCCATACCCGCGTGGTCGTGATCGGGGGCGGCGTTGTTGGCTGTTCGGTACTGTATCACCTGACCAAACTCGGCTGGTCAGATGTCACACTGATCGAACGCGCCGAACTGACCGCAGGGTCCACTTGGCATGCGGCGGGCGGCTTTCACACCCTGAACGGCGACACTAACATGGCGGCCCTACAAGGCTACACGATCCGGCTGTACAAGGAACTTGAGACGATCACCGGCATGTCGTGCGGGTTGCACCATGTGGGCGGTATCACGCTGGCCGACAATCAAGCGCGGTTTGATCAGCTAAAGGCGGAACGCGCCAAGCATCGCTACATGGGGCTTGATACCGAAATCCTGTCGCCTGCCGAGGTCGAAAAGATGACCGATGGCATGGTCAACACGGCAGGCATCATCGGCGCGTTGTATGACCCGCTGGATGGCCACCTTGACCCCTACGGCACGACGCATGCCTATGCCAAGGCTGCGAAAATGGGCGGGGCCGAGATCATATTGCATAATCGCGTCCTTGAAACCAATTCCACGAAAGATGGCTGGGAAGTCGTCACCGAAAAGGGCACCATTACCTGCGAACATCTGGTCAACGCAGGCGGCCTCTGGGCGCGTGAGGTGGGCGCGATGGCGGGCGTCTATCTGCCGCTGCTGCCAATGGCGCATCAATACATCGTCACCGATGATATCCCCGAAATCGTAGCGCGCGGGGGCCGCGAATTTCCGCATGTGATGGACCCCGGTGGTGAATCCTATCTGCGGCAGGAAGGGCGCGGCTTTTGCATCGGGTTCTACGAAAAGCCCTGCGAAGGCTGGAGCATTGACGGCACGCCATGGACATGGGGGCAGGAACTGCTGCCCGATCAATTCGACAAGATCACCGCCAGCATCGAATTCGCCTACAAACGCTTTCCCGCCCTTGAACGCGCAGGCGTCAAGCGCGTGATCCACGGCCCCTTCACCTTTGCCCCCGATGGCAACCCCCTCATCGGCCCGGTGCAGGGTCTGCGCAATTACTGGTCTGCCTGCGCCGTGATGGCGGGCTTCAGCCAAGGCGGCGGCATGGGCCTCGCCCTCGCACAATGGATGATCCACGGCGAGGTTGAACGCGACCCGCGCGGCTTTGACGTCAGCCGTTTCGGCAACTGGACAACGCCGGGCTACACCGTGCCCAAGGTGATCGAAAACTACCAGATGCGCTTTTCGGTCAGCTACCCAAACGAAGAACGCCCCGCCGCCCGCCCCTTCCGCACCACGCCGATGTACGACACGTTCGATAGCATGAACGCCGTCTGGGGCCAGCAATACGGGCTTGAGGTGGTGAATTACCACGCCCTGCCCGGCGATGCGCGCTATGAACAACCCACTTTCAAACGCTCCAACGCATGGGAGGCGACGCGTCAGGAAGTCATGGCCGTGCGCGATGGCGTCGGCATCAACGAGGTACAGAACTTCGGCAAGTACAAGGTCACAGGTCCGAATGCACGCAAGTGGCTGGACCAGATCATGGCCGGCCTGATCCCGAAACCGGGCCGCCTCAGCCTCACGCCAATGCTGTCGCCATCGGGCAAGATCATCGGCGACTTCACCGTGTCCTGCCTGTCGGACACCGAATTTCAACTGACCGCCAGCTATGGCGCGCAGGGCTGGCATCACCGCTGGTTCGACCAGAACAAGATGGATGGCTGCCACGTCGTCAACATCTCGGACGCGCGGTCGGGGTTTCAGATTGCAGGGCCAAATGCCCGCGAACTCCTCTCGCGTGTCACCCGCAGCGACGTGTCCGCAGACGCCTTCAAATTCATGGACGTGCGCCGCATGACCATCGGCATGGCCAACTGCATCGTGCAGCGCGTCAGCTATACCGCCGATCTGGGATATGAGATTTTCACCGACCATATGTCCGTCCGCCACCTGTGGGATACCCTCACCGCCGCTGGCCACGACCTGTCCCTGCGCCCCTTCGGTATGCGCGCGATGATGTCGCTGCGCCTCGACAAATGGTTCGGAAGCTGGGGTCGCGAATTTAGCCCCGATTACACACCGGGGGAAACTGGGCTTGACCGCTTCATCCGCTGGAACAAGGATACCGACTGGATCGGCAAAGCGTCTGCCACCGCCGAAAAAGCGGCAGGTCCGAAACGCAAGCTTGTGTCCTTCATCGTCGATGCCGATGACGCCGATGTCGTCGCGTGGGAACCGATCTGGCTCGACGGCACCGTGCAAGGCTTCTGCACTTCCGGCGGCTACTCGCATTTCACCCAAAAATCCCTCGCCATGGGCTTTTTGCCCGCCGACCGCGCCACCGACGGCACCCGTGCTGAAATCGAAATCCTCGGCCATCGCCGCCCCGCAAAAGTCCACCTCGCCCCCCTGTTCGATGCAGATGGGGCAAGAATGCGCGGCTAGCCCCTTCCCCTGTTCAAAACTATCCTCCGGGGGTGAGGAACGCAGTGACGAGGGGGGCAGACAGCCCCCCTTTTCTTTGGCATCAACAGGCGATGACCCTGTCCATTCTCATCCTCGCCGCCGGATCATCCGCCCGCATGCGTGGCAAGGATAAACTGCTGGAACTGATCGACGGTGTTCCTCAGATCGCCCGTATCGCCCGCGCGGCGCTTGCAACCGGCAGCCCTACCTATATTGCCCTGCCGCCCGACCGTCCTTTGCGCAGCCGCGCTATCGCAGACCTGCCCGTCATGCAGGTCATCGTCCCCGATGCCGCCCAAGGCATGGGCGCATCGCTGCGCCATGCCGCGGGCCTTGTGCCGGGTGGCGCCATGATGATCCTGCTGGCCGATCTGGTCGATCTGACACAGGATGACCTGCACACGATGATTGCGGTACAGCGTACTGCACCCGATGCCCTGCTGCGCGGCGCGGCCGTGGACGGCACCCCCGGTCACCCCGCCATCATTCCCGCCGATCTGCGCCCGGCACTTCTGTCCTTGCGCGGTGATGCCGGTGCGCGCGCCCTGTTTCACGGCCACCAAGGCCGCCTGCGCCTGATCACGCTGCCTGGCACCCATGCCACGACTGACCTTGATACCCCCGAAGACTGGGCCACCTGGCGCGCGTTACGCGGCGCGTAGGACACGCGCCTCATGCGCGCGCAGGCTCAACCGGGCTGCCGGAAACGACGCCCGATCCGCAAGGTACGGGAACAGCGCCAGCACTTCGTCCTGTTGGTCTGCGTCCATCCCGTGCAGCATCCGCAGTGCCGGTTGAAAGCTTTCGGTCCAAGCCCCATCCGCCCGGATGATTTCATGGCGATCGCACATCAGATGGATATAGCTGATCCCGCGGGTCAGAACCTGCGCAATGCCCGGCATGTCCGTCATGTGAAGTGCCGCCACCAGCACCTGATCGGTGCCAAACCACATCTCGGGCACCGCACCTTCCACCAGCATCCGGTGTTGTGGCGACACCAGCATGTCGCGCAGTGGCAAACCGTTTCCCATCGCCCCGGCCGCTATCCGCACCGGCTGCAGACTTGGTTGTACGATCAGGTCTGCAAGGCCCAGATCGTGCCGCCCGACCCAACGGATCGCTTGCCAGCCATGATCGCGCGTCAGCACCCGGTCACCCGCCCGCAGCGTCTCGACCAGAACCTCGCCCCGGTCCGTGGTGATCCGCGTGCCCGGTGTAAAACACGGGATGACATTCTCGATGTTCGAAAACGCCATCGACCCCACGACATTACCAAGCCCGTCCAGAAACTCGACCACTCCATTTTCCGGGTTTCCTGGATCATAGATGATGTTGGTCAGCGCCTTGCCATAGGCCTGCAAATCCAGCGTGTCGAAATCGGCACCCGTTTCGCTGCCGTCGATCACATCGCCAGCACCGCCAAAGAACAGATCCTCGTCCGCCCCGCCCGTCAGGACATCGGCACCCGCATCCCCCGTGAGCGTATCGCGGCCCGTGCCCCCATCCAGCGCATCATCGCCATCGCCACCGAACAGGCTGTCATTGCCAGCGTCGCCCGTCAGGCTGTCATTGTCCGCGCCGCCAAACAGTGTGTCATTACCCGCATCCCCGTTCAGCGTATCATTGTCATCGCCGCCGAAAAGCTGATCATTGTCATCGCCACCCGACAGGCTGTCAACGCCCGCGCCACCAAACAGGCTGTCCAGCCCGACACCACCGAACAGCGTGTCCAGACCGCTGCCACCGTTCAGCGTGTCATTGCCCGCATCGCCCGACAGGCTGTCATTGTCATCCTCGCCGTTCAGTGAATCCGCGCCATCGCCACCCACCAGCGTGTCGTTGCCAAGCCCGGCCCAGATCGTGTCATTGCCCGCACCGCCATCCAGCAGGTTAGCCCCTGCCAGACTGACCGTCAGGACATCGTCGATCAGGTCATCGCCGTCGCCGCCAAAAACACTGTCGTTGCCCGTGCCAAAGAACAGCGTGTCATTGCCGATCCCACCAAAGATCTGATCCGTCCCGTCGCCGCCGCTGACGCTGTCATTGCCCGCGTCGCCGTTGATCGTGTCATCGCCAAGACCGCCCGTCAGACTGTCGTTGTCATTGCCGCCGCTGATGCTGTCATTGCCATCACCGCCGTCGATGGTATCCAGCCCGTCGCCACCGTCCAACGTATCAAGACCGAGGCCGCCCGTGATGACATCGTTGCCCGTGCCGCCTGATGCGTTGTCGTTGCCGTCATTTCCGGTCAGCGTATCGTTGCCCGCATCCCCCAGCAGCGTATCGTTGCCGAGCCCGCCATCCAGAGAATCCTCGCCATCACCGCCTGAGAGGCTGTCATTGTCCGCCCCGCCAAACAGGCTGTCGTTGCCCAGCCCGCCAAACAGCGAGTCGAGACCCACAGCGCCAAGCAGAGTGTCATTGCCACCACCGCCTGCGATGTTGTCATTGCCCGTGCCGCCGTCGATGGAATCATTGTCAGTCGGCTGCGCCTGAAAATGGATGTCCGATACCCAGATCAACTGCCCCGCTGTACCAAGGTTGTCGTAGTCGATCTCGAACCGCGCCACCGGGCCAGGTATATCTACCCGCACCGACCCCGCCGCCGATGCAGAAGTGTCGTTTCCCGGACCCGCCGTGATCACGTTGCCAGCAAAGGTGTCATTCCCCGCAGCGGTGAATGTGACCGGCAGAAGGTTGCCCGCCGCATCAAAGGCGCGGATCGTGATCCGATCCTGCCAGCCCGCCGTATCGACGTCATTAAAGCGGAAAGATACGTTGGTGACGGTGTTGCCGAACTCTTGCCCAGCCACACCCGCGAAATTGATCAGCGTCGTCGATGTATTGCCCAGCCCCGCCCCACCAAGCACCAATGAAGACGTCGCATTGAACGTCTCACCCGGCGCGACATAAGTCGTATCGCCAGTTTCGACCGACCACTGGTTGCCGCCGCCATCATCGGTAAATGCTACGCCTACGTTGACGCCGCCCGTGTTCTGCAACACGCCGCCAAAGATGTTCGCCTCATCCGTGCCCGTCTGGTTCCAGCGGAAGATCATATCCACCGGGCCATTGGTGACCGGGCCGCCAATGATCGTGTCATTGCCCGTGCCGCCAAAGATCGTATCGTTGCCGGTGCCGCCCTCGATACTGTCGGCGGCCGCGTCCCCACTTATGCTGTCATTGCCCTGACCACCAAAGATTGTGTCGATGCCATCACCGCCGGTGATCGTATCATTCCCGCCAAACCCGGTAATGCTATCGGCCGCCCCGCCGCCGTTCAGTGTGTTGTTATTGGCGTTGCCGTTGATGACTGCCATAGAATTGCCCGATGCCCCAGCCGATTCCACCCCCGAAACGGGACAGGATTTTCGATTTCTTCATCAAAGACGTATCTGTAAAAATTGCTCCAAATACGAAACAGTCAAGGCGCAATCGCGACCAATCAAGTCAAATGCAAGGCAACGCAGACACTGTTAGGACAGCAACAGGTCTGCCTCATGCCGTCGCAACGTGCGCCGGGCGGCGGCAAACGCACCGGTCTGATTTCGCAGCATTGGGAAGATCTGTTCAAGTTCATAGCGTTGTGCAGCGTCCAGCCCTGCCAGTGCCAGATCACCTGGCTGAAAGCTTTCAGTCCAGATACCATCCGACCAGATCACCTCATGACGGTCGCACATGATGTGGATGTAGTCCGTGTCGGCCACGTCGGCGCGACTGATCCCCGGATACCCCACCAGATGCAAGGCAGGCACCAACACTTCGGTATCGCCAAATAGCAGCTTGGTCCGCGGTCCCTGCGCCAGTAGCCGATGTTGGGGCGACACATGCATGTCGCGCGCAGGCATCTCCGTGCCCAAAGCACCCTTCGCGATCCGCACCGGCACCAGATGGGGGGCCGCGTTCAGATCGGCTTTTGCCAGCGCACGCCGCCCGACCCAGCGAATGGCCTGATATCCGTGGTCACGGGTCAGCACCCGGTTGCCCGCAACAATCGCCTCGACCGGCACTTCACCCAGGTCGGTCTGGATCATCGTGCCCGGCGTGAAGCACGGGATCACCACATTCTCGATATTCGTGAACGTCAGCGTGCCACCATCCGCAAATGTAACGACGCCTCGTTCAGGCTGCAATTCTTCATAGGTTATCGTCGCCCCGCGTTGCAGGATCAGCGTGTCATGGTCGTCCCCGCCTTCGCCGCCGTCAATCTCGTCGCCCGCGCCCCCCCGCAAGACATCCGCATCATCCTCGCCAAACAGCGTATCGGACCCCTCGCCCCCATCCAGCATGTCCGCCCCGGTCGCACCCTGAAGGTAGTCGGCACCCAAACCGCCAAACACCTGATCATCGCCGTCACTGCCCGTGATCGTATCCGTACCATCGCCACCGTAGACGAAATCATTGCCAAAACCGCCAAAGGCGCTGTCGTCGCCCACGCCTGCAAACACTTGATCGTTGTTTGCACCGCCGTAAACAGTGTCGTTGCCGATACCGCCAAAAACGCTGTCATCGCCCGCGTCACCGCGCAGAAAATCATTGCCTGCCTCGCCTTGCAGCGTGTCGTTGTCCTCGTCCCCCTGTGCATAATCATTGCCTGCACCGGTCGCGATCTGGTCCTGCGCGGTGCCGCCATAGACATTGTCCACGCCCGCACCCGACAGGATTGTGTCATTGCCACCATTGCCAAAGATGTCATCGTCATCGGGTTGCGCCCCGGCATAGACCGCATCGCCCGCATCCACGCGGTCGCCATTGCGATCGACATAGCCGGTGTCAATCCGCTCGGCCGTGTCGTCACCCCAGATGATGCCATCCGGCCCACCGTTGAAAATCACCTGTTCGATATTGGCAAAATCGACCGTTGTTCCATCGGTGAAAACAACTGTGCCGTTTTCATCATTGGTTGCGTCATACCGGATCGTCGCCACATCCGACACGAACAGGCGGTCATTGTCATCACCACCCTCGCCGCCATCAAGGCTGTCGCCCCGCCCGCCATAGAGTGCATCCGCATCATCCCCGCCCAGCAGCGTGTCCGTGTCCTCGTCCCCCCGCAGCGTATCCGCACCTGCGCCGCCAAACAGGCTGTCATTGCCCGCGCTGCCCAGCAGATCATCGTCGCCCGCGCCGCTATCCAGCACATCATCGCC
>JANNKX010000332.1:0-9934 GCA_031396505.1 Rhodobacterales bacterium | reverse complement strand
AACTGCCTGACCAGCAGTTCGCGAACCTTTACTGGTTCCGCTATGACTGGTTCAACGATCAGAAAACCAAGGACGATTTCAAGGCGGCCTATGGCTATGACCTTGGCGTTCCGGTGAACTGGTCGGCTTATGAGGATATCGCCGAATTCTTTACCGGACGCGATATGTCGTACATGGGTGGGCCGGCAACCGGCGTCTATGGCAACATGGACTACGGCAAGAAAGACCCCTCGCTTGGCTGGCGTTACACCGATGCGTGGATGTCGATGGCTGGCATGGGCGATGTGGGTGAACCGAACGGCCTGCCGGTTGACGAATGGGGCATCCGCGTCAATGAAAGCTCGCAGCCCGTGGGGTCTTGCACGTCGCGTGGCGGATCGACCAACGACGCGGCAGCCGTCTATGCCGTGACCAAGGCGATCGAATGGCTGCAAAAGTACTCGCCACCCGAAGCCGCTGGTATGACCTTCGGCGAGGCTGGCCCGGTTCCTGCACAGGGTGCGATTGCCCAGCAGATGTTCTGGTACACGGCGTTTACGGCGGCGTCAGTCGTTGAAGGCACCCCCGTGATGAACGAGGACGGCACGCCCAAGTGGCGCATGGCCCCCTCGCCGCACGGCGCCTATTGGCAGGAAGGCCAGAAGATCGGCTATCAGGATGCAGGTTCCTGGACCCTGATGGAAAGCACCCCCGTCGACCGCGCGCAGGCCGCATGGCTTTACGCGCAGTTCGTGACCTCCAAGACCGTGGACGTGAAGAAAAGCCATGTTGGCCTGACCTTCATCCGCGAATCGACGATTCAGCACGCGTCCTTTACCGAACGCGCGCCGAAACTGGGCGGGTTGATCGAGTTCTACCGCTCGCCCGCACGCGTGCAGTGGTCGCCAACGGGGACCAACATCCCTGACTATCCGAAACTGGCACAACTGTGGTGGCAGAACATCGGCGATGCCATGTCGGGGGCCAAAACCCCGCAAGAGGCGCTTGATGCCCTGTGTGAAGAGCAGGAAAAAGTGCTGGAGCGGATCGAGCGTTCGGGCGTGCAGGGGGCCATCGGCCCGCTGCTGAACGAACCGCAGGACCCGCAGGTCTGGCTTGATGCCCCCGGTGCGCCGGTGGCCAAGCTGGAAAACGAAGATCCGCAAGGCGAAACCATTGCCTATGACGAGCTGATCAAGTCCTGGCAGTAAACTGAACGGGTGGGGGCGTGGCACAGGCTGCGCCCCCATTTTCTGTGTCTAAATATCCCCGCCGGAGGCGCTTCGGCCAACTGTCGCAGCCTCCGGCGGGGATATTTAGGAACAGATGAACGAGCAGAAAGACGATGCCTCATATCCTCGCCATCGACCAAGGCACCACTTCATCGCGCGCGATCCTGTTTGATGCGGGTCTGCGCGTGATCGCCAGCGCACAGGAGGAATTCCCCCAGCACTATCCACAATCGGGCTGGGTGGAGCATGACCCGTCTGATCTGTGGTCCACAGTCGCAGGCACCGCGCGCGCGGTGATCGAAAAGGCGGGCATCCGGGCCACGGATATCGGCGCTATCGGCATCACCAACCAGCGTGAAACCACCCTGCTGTGGGACCGCGCCACGGGCCAACCTTTGCACCGCGCGATTGTCTGGCAGGACCGGCGCACGGCAGATACCTGCACCGCGCTCAAGGACGCGGGCCACGAGGGCATGATTACGGCCCGCACGGGGCTACTCCTCGACCCCTACTTTTCGGGCACGAAACTGAAATGGCTGCTCGACCATATCCCCGGCGCACGCGCGCGCGCGGCAAAAGGTGAATTGGCCTTCGGCACGGTTGACAGTTATCTGATCTGGAACCTGACCGGGGGGCGGGTGCATGCAACCGATGCGACCAACGCCGCGCGCACGATGCTGTACAACATTCGCGATGGCAAATGGGACGCCGATATTTGCGCGCTTCTCGACATCCCCATGGCCCTGCTGCCAGACGTGCGTGATTGCGCCGCCGATTTCGGACGCACGCGTGCCGATCTGTTCGGTCACGAAATCCCCATCACTGGGGTTGCGGGCGATCAACAGGCGGCCACCGTGGGGCAGGCATGTTTCAGCCCCGGCATGATGAAATCAACCTATGGCACGGGCTGTTTTGCTTTGCTGAACACCGGGGCACAGATGGTACCGTCAAAGAACCGTCTGCTGACGACCATCGCCTATCAGTTGAATGGCAAGCCGACCTATGCGCTGGAAGGGTCGATCTTCATCGCGGGTGCGGTCGTGCAATGGCTGCGCGACGGGCTGAAGATGATCCGCGAGGCGCGCGAGACGCAGCCCCTCGCCATGGCCGCTGACCCCACGCAGGACGTGGTGCTGGTGCCCGCCTTTGTCGGTCTCGGCGCGCCCTATTGGCGGCCCGATTGCCGGGGAGCCATCTACGGCATGACCCGCAATTCCGGGCCGGCCGAATTCGCCCGCGCAGCACTGGAAAGCGTGGGCTACCAGACGCGTGATTTGCTGGAGGCGATGCGCGCCGACTGGGGCGCGGCGGCGGACGGTGTGTTGCGCGTCGATGGCGGCATGACGGCCAGCGATTGGACGATGCAGTTTCTGTCCGACATCATTGGCGCACCCGTTGACCGCCCCGTGGTCACGGAAACCACCGCCCTTGGTGCGGCTTTCCTTGCCGGAATGCAGGCGGGCATCTGCGGCGGACCTGCCGAGTTTGCGAAGAACTGGGCGCTGGACCGGCGCTTTGAACCTGCCATGGATGCGGCGACCCGCGATGCGAAATATGCCCGCTGGGGCCGCGCCGTCGCCGCCACGATGAGCGTATGATCTTTTCCATCCAATCCCCGCCGCGCATCCTGTTCGGCCGGGGTGAAGTCAGCAAAGCCCCGGCGCTGGTATCAGCGTTCGGGCCGCGCGGCGTGATTGTGCATGGCACAAACACGACCCGCGCGGCCCCATTGTTGGCGGCCCTTGATGCCATCGCAGTCACCTGTCCATCCGAACCGACTCTGGCCATGCTGGAGGCCGCCCTTGCCATCGCCCGCGCCCATGCGCCTGATTGGGTGCTGGCTATCGGTGGCGGGGCGGTGCTCGACATGGGCAAGGCCCTTGCCGCAATGATCCCACAACCCACCCCGGTCATTGATCATCTCGAAGGCGTCGGCCCGGCCCATCCTCTGACCGCGCAGCCTTTGCCCTTCATCGCCATCCCGACGACATCCGGCACCGGGGCCGAGGTCACGAAGAACGCCGTCATCGGCCTGCCCGACCTCGGGCGCAAGGTATCCCTGCGTGATGACCGCATGATCGCACGTCTGGCGATCATCGACCCTGCCCTGACCGATCATTGCCCCAAAGCCATCACGCTCGCCTCCGGGCTTGATGCCATCACGCAAGTGATCGAACCTTATGTCAGTATCAAGGCCACGCCCTACACCGACGCGATCACCATACCCGCCATTCCGATGGGTCTTGCCGCGCTGACCCGCCTGATGGAGGGGGAAGATGCCGATGCCCGCGATGCGCTGGCGTTCGTCAGCCTGACAGGGGGCCTTGCCCTGGCAAACGGGGGGCTTGGGGCGGTGCATGGTTTTGCCGGGGTGATCGGCGGGATGACGGGGGCGGCGCACGGGGCGATTTGCGGTGCACTATTGCCGCATGTGATTGCGATGAACCGTGCAAGGGTGGCGGACCCTGCGCGGCTGGATCAGGTCTGCCAGATGATCGGCGCAGCCTTCGGCACGGCAGCGCAGGATGCCACCGCAGCCCTCGCCAAATGGAGCCGCACCCACGGCTTGCTGACCCTTTCACAAATGGGCCTGTCACCTGCCGATCACGCCAGCGTTGCCGCCACGTCGCACACCGCATCGTCAATGAAAGGAAATCCGGTCAACCTGTCAAAGGATGATCTGTGTGCCGTACTTGCCGCAGCATCATGACAAACGTCTTTACGGAATAAAGACCAGATGAAGACGCAATGAACACACCCAATTTAAGGGCCGTTCAGCCCCCTCACACCATCCGGATCACATCCTTGCCGACCGCCAGAACATAGCCACGCCGCGCAATCGTCTTGACCAGCAACTCGCTGACCAGCTGGTTGCCCAGCGTATCGCGCAGGCGTTTGATGCGCGTGGCGCCTGCCGCCTCATCACAATCCACCTCGTTGCGGCCCGATATCACCGCCTCGATCTGCGCGCCCGTCAACACGTCGTCATCCATCCGCGCCTCGGCCAGAACGGCCAGCGTTTCCAGCGCGGCCTCGGTCAGCGCGTATTCCATATCATTGATATAGACCGCGCGGCCTTCACGGCTGATCAGCAGGGATGCGACCTGAATGCCCGACCGTTGGATGGCCGAAATCCGGCGGTTCTGGGCGACGATCGTCACCAGAAACACCAGTGCCGCCAGCAGCAGGGCGGTTGCAAACACCAGCAGCACAAAGATCACCACACGGTAGCTTTGCAGCACTTCGGAAAACGAAGTCCCTGATTGCGCAAGGATTTCCAGCAGGCGCAGTTCGGCATTGTTGCGCAAATCATTGTCCAGAAAGATCTGCGTGACCTTGGCGTTGAATGCGTTTGCATCCGGCAGGTTCACAAACAGGAACACCGCCGCGCCCAGCAAAATGACAACAATCGCAACGATCCCAAATGCCACAACGCGGTTGCCCGCGCGCAATGAATCAGTAGCGGAGGAAGTGGTCTCCGGCACTTGCTTCCCTTTCTCCAAGGCCCTCTGGCCCGAATGTTGATATCACAGCCAGCAGCGTCCAACCCGATGACGCAAGGCGCGGGGCCAGTTCGTTTGCGGCACTGCCGGGGTCACAATTGCCATCAGATACCTGCGCCACACCGTAAGCAAGGCGCAAGGGGCTGTCCTGCTTGGCTTTGTAATCGGCATAGCATTCCGCAGATGCAGGCAGTGCTGCCAGCAACACGGTGATAAAGATAATGATACGGGCCATTCGGGCCTCCTGACGCTCGATGGCTGCAATGTGCGCGGGCCGCCCGTGATATTCAATATCCAAAGAGCATCTCAGCCGTTGTTATCGCATAGCAGGATCGCGCTATTGCCTGACTTTGCACCCGTCCCCAAGGATTTGGCATGCGGCCCCGTCAAAAGGCTGGCCGCGCCAAAAAAAAGGAGACCGCGATGAAACAGTCCCACCATATTCCGCCGCTTCGGAGCCCGATTGAGGTTGTATCGCCGACACTGCGCCGCGGGCCGGCCAATGGCGGTTGGTGCATGAGCAATGTTTTGACCTGCTGCGCCGCCCTGCTTGCGGTGATCCTGTCCGTTTCGCTTTCATCCGCTGCGACCGATACGGTGTGCCGGATGCCGCTTGATCGGATGACGACGGCGTCCTGCGAATAGATGTCGTCGGCACGGGTCCAGTCCCCGGACCTGTGTCGGGCTCGGGGGTGGGGGGTGAGCAGCCCCTGCCCCCAACCAAGACAAGACCTTTGAACGCAATCTGTTTTCGCAACTGTGATTTCACACCGTCGCGCCCCTGCCGCCTTTCCCGAAGGCAGGGGCGTTTTCGTGACTTTCCTTGGGCTACGTGTTGGCTTAGGTCGGGTATATGACCCAGACCGCACCTGATTTTACCCTCGAGCTGGCGGCTTTCGCGCAAGGTTCAGTGTATGTGGCAGGTGTTGACGAGGTGGGGCGTGGCCCACTGGCGGGCCCGGTCACGGCGGCGGCGGTCAGGCTGAACCCGGATTCCATTCCGCCCGGACTGAAAGATTCCAAAATGCTGACGGCGGCGCGCCGGGTCGCATTGGCTGGCGTGCTGCGGGCGACGGCGGATGTCAGCGTGGGTCATGCCAGCGTGACCGAGATTGACGATCTGAACATCCTGCGCGCCAGCCATCTGGCGATGATGCGCGCGGTGGCGGGTCTGAAACAGGTGCCGGACTATCTGTTGATCGACGGCAATCAGATGCCACGCGGCGTTGTTTGCGCGGCGCGAACCGTGATCAAGGGCGATGCCTTGTGCGTCTCGATTGCGGCAGCGTCGATTGTGGCCAAGGTCGTGCGCGATCAGATCATGGTGGATTTGGCGCAACAGCACCCCGGCTACGGCTGGGAAACCAATGCGGGTTACGGGACGGCAGCGCATCTGAAAGCCCTGCTAAATCTTGGTGTGACCCCACATCATAGACGCAGCTTTGCCCCCGTCCACAAGATGTTGTATCAAGATAAATCTGTAAGTTGTTGATTTAATAAAGAATTTGACGCCGAATCACGGATGAATCATCTTGAAGCCAATCAGCGGCACTACAAGATGCCGGGGCAGAGGCGGAAAATGATGAAGTTAAAGACAGACGCGATGGTGCATGATCTACCGTTGAACCAGATTGTTGGCGGCGATTGCATCGACGTGATGAATGCGCTTCCGCCGGGCAGCGTCGATCTGATTTTTGCCGATCCACCCTATAATCTGCAGCTGAAGGGCGAACTCTTGCGCCCCGACAACAGCCGGGTAGATGCGGTGGATGACCATTGGGACCAGTTCACCAGCTTTGCGACCTATGACCAGTTTACCCGTCAATGGCTTGCGGCGGCCAAGCGGCTGTTAAAACCGAATGGCGCGATCTGGGTCATTGGCAGCTATCACAACGTGTTCCGGCTGGGGGCCATCCTGCAGGATCAGGGGTTCTGGCTGCTGAACGATGTGGTCTGGCGCAAGTCGAACCCGATGCCAAACTTCAAAGGCAAACGCCTGACCAATGCGCATGAAACGCTGATCTGGGCGTCACGCGACGAGGCGGCGAAATATACCTTCAACTACGAGGCGCTGAAGGCGCTCAACGATGGTATTCAGATGCGGTCCGATTGGGTGCTGCCGATCTGCACGGGGCATGAACGGATCAAGGACGAAAACGGCGACAAGGCGCATCCGACGCAGAAACCCGAAAGCCTACTTCACCGGGTGCTGATTGCCACGACAAATCCCGGCGATGTGGTGCTGGATCCGTTCTTTGGCACCGGTACGACGGGGGCAGTGGCCAAGATGCTGGGCCGCGATTTTATCGGAATCGAACGCGAAGAGATGTATCGCAAAATTGCGGCCGAACGGATTGCACGCGTGCGCAAGTTTGACGCGTCTGCCTTGGAAATCACCGGGTCGAAACGCAACGAGCCGCGCGTACCGTTCGGGCAGGTGGTGGAACGCGGGATGCTGCGTCCGGGGGAAGAGTTGTTTTCGCTTGGCCAGCGTTACACTGCCAAGGTCCGCGCAGACGGCACGCTGATCGGCCATGAGGTGAAAGGGTCGATCCACCAGGTAGGCGCGGCACTGGAGGGTGCGCCATCCTGCAATGGCTGGACATACTGGCACTACAAGCGCGATGGCAAGATGATCCCGATCGACATCCTGCGCCAGCAGATCAGGGCCGAGATGGACGCCGACCAGGCCCGCCCGAACTAAAGTTCCTACGCCTGTGCCATGGTCCGCCTGTGGCACCGACTGCCCCGCTGGGAAACCCCGGCGGGGCCTTTTCCGTTGATGCCCCGACCTTTCGCGAAAAAACCTGACACTGAATACTTGACTCGTTTAGACCGTTCCAATAGTGACGTATGGAACGATCCAAAATTTGGATCGAAAACGCGTATTAATCGGGGGGGTGCAATGCGTTGGGGTTTGGTGGGGGCCAGCACGATTGCTGCCGAACACATGATCGGCGCATTGCGTACGACGCCCGGTGCCACGGTCGACTGGGTCGTCAGCGGGTCGGCGGATCATGCCGGGGCTTATGCGGCGCTGCATGGCATTGCTCGGTCTGGCGCCGATCTGGACGCGATGCTTGGGGACGGCACAATTGATGCGGTCTATATCTCGTCCACGAACGAAAAGCACCACGATCAAGCCATGGCGGCAATTGCGGCGGGCAAGCATGTGCTGTGCGAAAAACCGTTGGCGATGACAGTCGCGGATGCGGTGCAGATGGTGCAGGCGGCGGCGCACGCAGGCGTCGTTTTCGCGACCAACCACCATCTGCGCAATGCGGGCAGCCATATCGCGATCCGCGCCCTGATTGCGCAGGGCCGCGTTGGTGACGTGCTGTCGATGCGGGTGTTTCATGCGGTGCATCTGCCGCCGCATCTGCAAGGCTGGCGGATCAACGATGCAGGCGCTGGCGGCGGTGTGATCCCCGATATCACGGTGCATGACGCGGACACGGTCCGCTTTCATCTGGGGCAGGACCCGGTGGATGTGGTGGCGCAGGCGGCCACGTCGGGCATGGGGGACGGAGTCGAAGATTCGGTCATGTCGGTCTGGTCAATGCCATCGGGGGCGATGGTGATGGCGCATGAAAGTTTCACGCATGCCTTT
The DNA here is from genome assembly GCA_031396505.1 of Rhodobacterales bacterium. GTDB lineage: Bacteria > Pseudomonadota > Alphaproteobacteria > Rhodobacterales > Rhodobacteraceae > JAAFHS01. Next base: position 1,610 of record JANNKX010000332.1, on the reverse strand, counting down.
GCCGGATCGGGGATCGAGGTGCATGGCACGGCGGGGTCGATTTTCGCGCAAGGTGTGATGACGCAGGCCCCGGTGGGTGAAATCACGTTGGTCACCAAGTCAGGGCGCGAAGGCGTGTCCTATGCCACCCATGATCTTTATGCCGAAGCCGTGCGGCGCTTTGTAAGTGCCGTGGCCAGCAAGGGTGAACCGGCCGCCACCGGGCAGGACGGTGTCAAATCGCTGGCCGTCGCACTGGCGGTGCGTGAGGCGGCGGTTTCCGGCAGGCGCACGCCCGTCAGCTATGGTGGTGCGTGATGGGCAAGCTGGCATCACTGGCAGATGCTGCGGCGCGCATCCCCGATGGGGCGGTGGTTTCTGTCTCATCCTCATCGGCACTGGGTTGCCCAGACAAGATGCTGGCGGCCATTGGTGCCCGGTTTGATGCGACGGGGCATCCGCAGGGCCTGACCGTGTTAAGCCCGATTGCGGCGGGCGACATGTACGGGGTCAAGGGGATTGACCATATCGCCAAGGACGGCTTGCTGACGCAGATCATCGCGGGGTCGTATCCATCGGGGTCGTCGAACCTGCCGATGCCAGAGATCTGGAAGATGATCGTTGAGAACCGGGTTGCCGCCTATAATGTGCCATCCGGAATCCTGTTCGACATGCACCGCGATGTGGCGGCGCGGCGTCCGGGCGTGCTGACCAAAGTGGGCTTAGAGACCTTTGTCGATCCGGTACGCGAAGGCTGTGCGATGAACGCGCGGGCCGCTGCGGCGCCGATCGTGGCGCGGTACCAGATGGGGGGCGAGACGTGGCTGCATTTCCCCAACATCATTCCCAACGTCTGCATCCTGCGCGCCACCACGGCGGATGAGCGGGGCAATCTGACTTATGAGCATGAGGGCGCCTATCTGGGGGGTCTGGATCAGGCGATTGCTGTGCGCAACCACGGCGGGCTGGTGATTGCGCAGGTCAAGCGGATCACGGCGGCGGGGTCACTACGGCCACATGACGTGCGCGTGCCGGGGCATCTGGTTGATCTGGTCGTGCTGGACCCGGACCAGAAGCAAACCACCGAAACCCCCTATGACCCCGCCATCAGCGGCGAGGTGATGCGCCCGTGGGACAGTTTCCGCATCGCAGAACACGGCGTGGAAAAGGTGATTGCGCGGCGTGCGGCGATGGAATTGCGCCACGGCATGACGGCAAACCTTGGCTTTGGCATTTCGGCGATGGTGCCGCGCGTGCTGCTGGAGGCGGGGCATCCACAGGCGGTGACATGGGCAATTGAACAGGGGGCCGTGGGCGGCATGCCGTTGACGGGCTTCGCCTTTGGCTGTGCGTCAAACGCGGATGCCTTCATGCCATCGCCCAACCAGTTCACTTATTTTCAGGGTGGTGGGTTCGATGTGACGTTCCTGTCGTTCATGGAGGTGGATACGGATGGCAATGTCAACGTGTCGAAGCTGGGCAAAAAGCCTTATCTGACGGCGGGTTGTGGGGGGTTTGTCGATATCACCGCGCATGCGAAGAAGATCGTCTTTTCGGGTTGGTTCGAAGCAGGCGCCGAGATTGCGCTGTCGGAAACAGGGCTGACGGTCACGAAACCGGGCAAGTTCACT
>JANNKX010000322.1:0-3318 GCA_031396505.1 Rhodobacterales bacterium | reverse complement strand
CGGTCGGTGATGTCGCTGACGTCGTCAGTGGGATTGATGGCGGTGTTTGCCGTCGATCTGATCAACATGATCTATATCGCGTGGTTGGGACGTGCCGAGCTGGCGGCGGCAGTGGGATATGCAGGGGCGATCCTGTTTTTCACGGCATCGTTCGGCATCGGCATGGCGATTGCGGGATCGGCGCTGGTATCGCGGGCCGTGGGCGCGCGGGACATGGCCGCGGCGCGGGCCAAGGCCACATCGGTGCTGGTGTTGGGCGTGGTGTTCGGGACGGTGTTTGCGGCGGTGGTCTGGGTCTTGCTTGATCCCATCGTGACGCTGCTGGGGGCTGCGGGGCGGACGCATGACCTGACGGTGCACTATCTGCAGATCATTATTCCGTCGCAGCCACTTTTGATGGTGGGTATGATGGGCGGGGCCATCCTGCGCAGTCATGGCGACGCGCGGCGTGCGATGTGGGCGACGATCTGGGGGGCGATTGCGGCGGCGGTGCTGGACCCGATCCTGATCTTTGGTTTCGGGTGGGAGTTGACGGGGGCGGCACTGGGGGCGGTCGCATCGCGCGTGGTGATTGCGTGTGTCGCGTTGTTGCCGATCATCCGGTTCTACGGCGGCTTTGACCGGCCTTCGGTGGCAGGGGTGATAGCGGACCTGACCCCCGTGTATGCAATTGCCTTTCCCGCGATCCTGACGCAACTGGCCACCCCGGTGGGGCAGGCCTTCATGACGCGGGGCATTGCGAGTTTTGGTGAGGCGGCGGTGGCGGGCATGGCGATTGCAGGGCGTCTGACGCCGGTTGCATTCGGCGTCATCTTTGCGCTTTCGGGGGCCTTGGGGCCGATCATCGGGCAGAATATCGGGGCGGGGCGGATGGACAGAGTACGGCGGGCCTTTCTGGACGGGATCATCTTTACGGCTGGCGTGGTGGCTTTTGTTTCACTGGTGCTTTTCGTGCTGCGGGGGCCGATTGCGGATCTGTTCAATGCCGAAGGGTTGACGCGTGATCTGGTGTATCTGTTCTGCGGGCCGCTGGCGTTGCTGTGGTTTTTCAATGGGTTGATCTTTGTCTCGAACGCCGCTTGCAATAATCTGGGGCGACCCTTCTGGAGTACGGTGATCAACTGGGGGCGGCATACGGCGGGCACAATCCCTTTGATGATCTGGCTGGGGTCCATCTATGGTGCGCAGGGTGTCTTGATCGGGCAGGCCCTGGGTGGGGTGGTGTTTGGACTGATTGCATGGTGGCTGGCGCTGCGCGCGATTGATGGCGTGGCGGCCCGTTCAGTCTGACCGGGCGCAGCGTGTTGCCCTTCGGGTGCACGCGCGTTATCGTCATGATTTCGAGGTGGGACCACATATTGCATGAAAGTGTGCCAAATTGGGTGAAAAGCTGACCAACATACCGCTTTTCGTGGAGCCGGGACACTTCTACAGCCCTATTACGCATCCACGCGAGGCGCGTCGCTTCTTTCGGTCACCCCATTTTGCAGCGCAATCCGCACGGGTGGATCGCCTGATTGATCTGGATGCAATGGTCAGGACATGGCGACGCTTTGCGAAGGATATCATTACATTTCCTTTTCTGCAGGACCCGGACTTTCGCTATTACGGGCGCAACAATCAGTTTGAGTATTTCGATGCGTCGATTCTTTCCGGGATCGTGCGCATGCTTGATCCAAAGCGGATTATCGAAATCGGGGCTGGCTTTTCGTCGGCGGCGATCTTTGACACGATTGACCGGATGAAGACCCCCCGGCTTGCGCGGTTTACAACCATCGACCCTGATCTGAGCCGGATCAACAAGCTGTCACCGCCACCAATGGCCGAGTTGCTGGGGGAAGAGGTTCAGTCCATTCCGATCCCGTTTTTTCAGGAACTCGAGGCCGGCGACATTTTGTTCATCGACTCGTCCCATGTCCTGAAAACTGGCAGCGATGTGCATTATGAGTTTCTGAATATCTTGCCCGCGCTGCAAAAAGGTGTGATCGTGCATGTGCATGACGTCTTTTATCCGTTCGAATATCCGCAAGGTTGGGCCGTGCGGGAGAACCGGGCATGGAACGAGGCCTATCTTGTGGACATGCTGCTGACACATGGCACGAATTTTGAAGTGCTGTTCTTCAACGACGCCTTTTTGACAAAGGCTGCAGACAAGGTTCGCGCACCAGGCGACATGTTTGATCGGTTCGCGGGGTTTGAGACATCGCCGTGGCATCATGTGAACGGGTCGATCTGGCTGCGAAAACGGCGATGACCCGCGCGGTCAATTTCGGTTTTCGCGGATGATGCGTCGCTTTTGCGTGACGGGGGTTGCCAGCCGCAAGGGGCCTTGCTAGCAAGGCGGCACAGGATCGGGAGAAGCCGGGTGCAGACCCCGGTGCCGAAGGAGCAACCGCCCCGGTAAACTCTCAGGCAAAAGGACCGTTTCTGTCACAAAACGCTGGAGAGTGGTGCGGATGCACCCGCCGAAGGGATAACAATCTCAGGCGCCCATGGGTGGGCAAGGGCAGTGGGGGCATCGCGGCATGGGGGATTAGCCCTGTGCGTGGTGCCGGGATATTTGCCGGCAAAGGATGAGGTTGGTCTTGGGCGAACTTTTGCGCTTGGGTCTGCATGATCTGCATCTGTCGCTGGGCGGCCGCATGGTGCCCTTTGCGGGCTATGAGATGCCCGTGCAGTATCCGATGGGGGTGATGGCCGAGCATCTGCACACGCGCAGCACGGCCGGGCTGTTTGATGTCAGTCACATGGGGCAGGTGATCTTGCGGCCTTCGCAGGGCATGGCGGCGCTGTGTGCGGCGTTTGAGGCATTGATGCCCGTCGATGTGGCGGGATTGCGGGAAGGGCGGCAGCGGTACGGGCTGCTGACCAATGACGCAGGCGGGATCATTGATGATCTGATGTTTGCCAACCGCAGCGATCATCTGTTTGTCGTGGTCAATGCGGGCTGCAAGGCTGGCGACATTGCGCATCTGACGGCGCATCTGGGCGCGCAGGTGCAGCCCGTGACGGACCGCGCACTGCTGGCGTTACAGGGGCCGCTGGCAGAGGCGGCACTTGCGCGGCTCGTGCCGGGTGTGATGGCAATGCGGTTCATGGATGTGATCGTCGTCGATACGCTGTTCGGGGCGCTGTGGATTTCGCGGTCGGGGTACACCGGCGAGGACGGATTTGAAATCTCGGTTTCCGATGCGGGCGCGCGGGGGTTGGCGGATGCGCTGCTGGCGATGCCGGAGGTGGCCCCGATCGGGCTTGGGGCGCGGGATAGTCTGCGGTTGGAGGCGGGGTTGTGCCTGTACGGGCATGATATTGATACGG
>JANNKX010000310.1:0-2961 GCA_031396505.1 Rhodobacterales bacterium | reverse complement strand
GGATGGTGCCCTTTTCCAGTGAATGCCCGCCTTCGGTGCGGCGGCAATGTGCTGGAACGAGGGTAGAAGAAGCGGGAAATGCGGAACATCCGCAAGATGTTGCGGATGATCGTTTTAACCAGGTGAATAGGGGGAAGGGTGCGACCGGGCCTGCACCTCGACGTCCTGGACGTTCCGCACTATGAATGCGGCGGTTTCATGCCTGGCCACGCGCAGAGATAGCATTTCGGGGCCATTTCTGGCAAGCCCGGTGTCGATGCACCCTGCGACCGGGCCGCAGTTCAAAAATTAAACGGGTTTCAGCCAAAATTAAACGGGGTAACGGGTTTTTACGCCCCCGCTGGCCGCGCGGTGCCAGAGGCCCTCTGGCGGGCTTCCTATGGCCTGCGCTGCAAAGCACACGGGCGGCACCTTTCGGCACCGCCCGTGATCCGTTCTCGCCTCTTCGCGTCACGCGGCCTTCGTGGCCTGTTCCCGCAACCGCCGCTTCCACATCATCAGGGCCGTGATGACCTTGGGGGCGGTATCCTTTTTCAGGAACCGCAGGGCGGATACCTTGAACTTGGACAGCAGCCATTTGTTGAACGCCGCTTCATCTGCATAGGACCGCCGGGTGATTTCCGACCACAGACTGCGGATCAGCTCCATCTGCGCAAAAGACGCCATGCCCTCGCGCGCGCCGTAGTTCGGCCCCTTGGCAGCAATGGGTGCAAATCCGATGTATTCGAAGTAGCCCATCATTGCCGTGAAGCCTTCCGCGTCCAGGTCCTTCGCACTGGTGACCCCGCCGATCTGCGCGAGGGCGGACCGGTAAGCATCATCCGACAACCCCCGGTCCTTGGCTGCGACATGGATCAGGGCAAGCTGCTGTCTATTCATCGTCATGGTCGGCACTCCCTTCCGGTTCGGTGGATTTAACTGGTTCGGCGTGGACACGCGCCTCGTAAAGCAGACTGCAAAGCCGTTCCAAGTCTTCGGACTCGCGCAGGGCCATGGCACCATAGGCGCGCGCGCAGATATTCAGGACTTCGGGCACACCTTCCGGCACCGTGGCCGATTGCGATACCAGATCACGCAACAGCGCGAAGACAGCCGCCGCGTCACTGATCGCAAGGTCCGCCTCAATCAGCGAGTTTTCGAAGGTCTTGCGCGTCTCTTCATCCGCAAGCGTGATCGTGATTGCGTGTCCGGTCATTGGATCGGCCCCTTTTCGGTTGCTGGCCCGATGAAGACTGCGCGTTCCAACCATTCGCGAACTTGCCCCAGATATATCTCAAGAATCCGGAGGCTATCTTCCACACCGGCCAACGCATCGCACAGAACCTGATCATCAACGCTTTGCGCTTCATAACGTGCAATCGTCGCCTTCAGAAAGTCCGCAATGGATGCCTGCTTTTCATGAACCACACGAACATTCTCGAAAAGGATACGTGCCTCAATTTCCGTCAAAGGCACAACCATCGCATTGCGGCCCTTCCAGAGCGTTTCCTCTTCGGGCGTCAGCAAAAGGGATAAAAACATCTGGCGCATCACTTGCCCCCCATCATGAGAATTGCGCGTTGCAGATGGTCAGCGTTGCACTGACCATCGCCTGCGAAGTGAGACGCGACCGCGAAGGCTTCCGCCATTTCGCGCAGATTGCGCCGCTCGATGCCAAATCTCGCGACTTGGCCCGCGAGTTCGGCCTCTTCAGGAAAGAACCTTGATGCCAGTTGGACGTATTCGTCCTTTGTCGGCCTATCCAATGGCCATTCGATTGGGCACCGTGTGTTCAGCGCCTCAAAGGCCATGCGTTCCGCGCGCCCGCCGCGCGTGAGGAAATTGTCGTTCCCCACCAGCAGCAAACCGAAGGCGGGGTAAGACGGATCAAACTTCCGACCCCGGTCACCACGATCATAAACGGCGCGGATGGCTTCCAGCACATTGGCCTTCAGGTGCTGGCATTCATCGACAGCAAAGATGCGCCGCTGGCCATTTTTCCAGAATGGAAAGCTGTTCAGCATGAAGTGTGAGAATTCTTCCATCGCATCGTTCGGATTGACCCGACCGCTTGCAATCTCTTCGCAGGCCGCGCTGAAGAATTTCTGGATCGAACCGCCGATGGCGGGCGATGCCGTCAGCATGACCATGGTGTCCCGGCTGTCCGCCATCTGGTCGAGGATGGTTTCCAGCGCATAGGACTTGCCGATGCCCGCCGGGCCGCGAAGGATGGCCAGACGCGCCGTGGCAAGAACGGTGGCCACCGTATCTTGCAGGATTGTCTGCGTTCGTGTTTCGATGGTATACTTGGCACTGTGCTGAATAGACATGTGATCTCCTACGATCTCTTGTTGGCATATCTGAGGGTCAGCGGTCGCCACCGCTGGCCTTCTTCTTTTCATCCTTTGCCATCATGGCAATCAGGATATCGGTGTTCCGCCGCCGCTCGTTGCCATCGGTCTGGTGAAGCGGTGCGGCGGGCGAAAACGGGCCGCGCGTGTCCAGTTGAACGACACTTGGCGCGGCAGGCTGGTTTGGCAGAACGGCATGGGCCAAGGCAGCGGCGCGAAGGCCCGCAACCTTTTCGTGTGGATTGGCTACCGTATGACGCTTGGCCAGCGCCTGCGCGCGGCGCTTTTCGGTGACCGCCCTGCGGCGTCCCTCTTCGCTGCACACGGCAGTCGCCTCATAGGCGGGCAGCTTGTCGATCAGGACGCGGCCACGCAGCGCCAACTCTTCCCATCCCCGCACAATCGCCGGGGCGCTGTAATCGGTCGGATCAAGCCCGATGAGGACGTATTTGCCTTCATGGGCAAGCATGGCCTCTTGCGTGGTGGCATCGCCGAAAAGACCGCCTGCAAACTTCACGCGCCCGTCACCCATGACCATGCGCTTATGCCACGTCATCTTGACGCTGCGACGTTGCAGCGGCGAGACATAGCGCAGCTCGCGCCCTTCCGACAGGCGGGCAAAGGCGGCGTC
>JANNKX010000304.1:0-3576 GCA_031396505.1 Rhodobacterales bacterium | reverse complement strand
CCCGCCGCCCCCTTGCCGGAATAGACCGGGTCCAGCAAAATCGCCTCGCTGCGCGCAAAGATGCCAATCGCCTCCAGCGTGCTGTCCGCCGGGATGCCATATCCCTGCCCGATGTAGTCGCAATTCGCCACCACATCTGCGCGTGCGACCACCGAAACAATACCCAGCTTCTCCTCGACCGCCTGCGCCAGCCGAAACACATTGCCTTCTTGCGTGTCCTTTGGCGCGCGCACACCAATCCCCAGCAATGGCAACTGCGCGTTCAACGCCTTCAGCCCCACGATCAACCCGGCATGCGTACCCGCCGATCCCGTCGCCGTGACCATGTGATCAAACACCAGCCCGCGGTCCACCATCTGCCCCAGCAACTCCAGCGCACAATTGACATAGCCCAGCGCCCCCGTCGCGTTCGACCCGCCCCCCACGATGGCATAGGGCTTGCGCCCTTCGTTGGTCATCCGGTCCGCCACCGCGAACATCTCGGCATTCATGTCCAAGCCCGGCCCGCGATGTTCGATCGTGGCCCCGTGCAAAACGTCCAGCAGCACGTTGCCGTTCAGGCGGTAGTTCGGCTCGTTATACCCCGTGCGATCCTCCAGCAGGATATGGCAATCCATCCCCAGCTTTGCCGCCGCCGCCGCCGTCTGGCGCGCATGGTTTGATTGCGTCGCCCCTTGCGTCAGCACGATATCGGCGCCCATCGCCACCGCCTCGGCCATCAGGAATTCGAGCTTGCGGGTCTTGTTGCCCCCCGTCGACAGGCCCGTGCAATCGTCCCGCTTGATCCAGATCTCGGGCCCCAGCATCGCTGACAGGCGCGGCATGTGTTCAAGCGGCGTTGGCAGATGGCCAAGGCGGATGCGGGGAAAGCGGGAAAGCTGCATGGCAAATCCTTCAGACATTTTCTGTCGACAAATATCCCACGGGTTAGACAGTGGTTTCGCCATTGGTTCAAGAACCACTGTCTTGCGGGGGTGTGAAACCCCCGGCGGCTAGCCAAGGGTGATATCCTTGAACCACTAACGCACGAACTTCTCCAACCGGATATCGGCCGTGCGCGCATGGCCCTCCATGCCTTCCTCGCGGCTGATATTGGCGGTGACCGCAGCCAGCCGTGGCAGCGCCTCCGGCGTCACCGTCTGCCATGTGACCGCTTTCACAAACTTATGCACCGAAAGACCGCCTGTGTAACGCGCGGCACCGCTGGTCGGCAGCACATGGTTGGTGCCAGCCGCCTTGTCACCAAAGGCCACCGTGCTTTCGGCCCCCAGAAACAGCGATCCGTAACAGTGCAGGCGGTCTTTCCACCACGGCAGACCTGCCGCCTGCACATGCAGATGTTCGGGTGCCAGACGGTCTGCAGTGGCCGCCATCGCCTCGCGGTCCTCACACAGGATAATCTCACCCAAGGCCGCCCATGCCCCCAGCGCCGCACTCCGGTTCGGCTCGGGCAACTGCGCGGCAAAAATCGGCACCAGACGCGCCACTTCGGCGGCAAGGGCCGCATCATCGGTCACCAGCCAGACCGGCGAATTGGTGCCATGCTCCGCCTGCCCCACCAGATCCCACGCCACGACGTCCGGGTCCGCCGTCGCATCGGCGATCACCATGCTGTCGGTGGGGCCCGCCACCATGTCGATGCCGACGCGGCCATACAGCAGGCGTTTCGCCTCGGCCACAAACTGATTGCCGGGGCCGACAAGGATATCTGCCTTGGGCAGGCCGAACATCCCGAACGCCATCGCCGCCACGCCTTGAATGCCGCCCAGCGCCAACACCCGGTCCGCCCCGCAATGGCGCAGCGTGTAAAGGATCGCATCGGGAATGCCGCCCGGTGCCCCTGCACGCGGCGGCGATACGGCGGCGACATGGCCGACGCCTGCAACCTTGGCCGTCGTCACCGTCATCATGGCCGATGCAATATGGCTGTACCGCCCACCGGGCACATAGCACCCGGCCGATGCCACCGGGATCAACCGCTGCCCCGCGACAAGGCCGGGGCGCAGTTCGACCTCGAAGGGTTGCAGGCTGTCGCGCTGTGCGCTGGCAAAACAGGCGATGTTTTCATGCGCATAGGCGATATCGTCTTTCAACGCTTGCGGCACGCGCGCGCAGGCCGCATCAATCGCCGCATCCGACACTACGATGTCGCCCGTAAACCCGTCCAGATCGCGGGACATGCGGATCGCGACCGCTGCGCCGCCCTGTTCCAGTTCGGCCAGCATGCCGGCCACGGATTGCGTCAGGTCGGTGGCCTGCACCGGGTCAGCGGCCGCACCGCGTTTGAGATACGTATGGGTCATGTTGCCCCTTGCCGTGGTGCCACCATGGGAAGGGCAGATCAGGCGCGCTGGCAACGCGCAATGCACATATTCAGGGAAACGGAACGCAGCCTTTCAATCGCCTGAAGTCAGACGATCTCGATGCGGTAGCTTTCGATCACGGCATTGGCCAGCAGCTTGTCGCACATGCCTTTCACCGCCGCCTCGGCCAGTGCCGCATCGGTCTCCGCCAGATCAAGCTCGATCAGCTTGCCCTGCCGCACGCCGTTCACGCCCGCAAACCCCAGCGTGCCCAACGCGTGGCGCACCGCTTCGCCCTGCACATCCAGAACACCCTGTTTCAGCATGACAGTAACACGGGCTTTCATTGCGGCCTCCGGGATGGGTTGGGTTGGATATGCCCGTCCTTAGCCGCGCGCGGCACGGGGGACAAGGGGGAGGGGCGCACAACCAGTAAACGCGCAAAGTGCAGCCATAAATTATCTGATTTGAGCCCATGGCGAACATCAACACCCGTCTGCAACCTTTCAGAGACGCAGTGTTTCATGTTATAATTGCCCCGCGCAAACGGGGGGCAAGTGATGACAAATGAACGCTCAGTTTCGGATCATTGGGGAACCGGTGACGTTTATTCCAGGATCATTGACGCCATGAGGGCCGCAGGGATCGACCCCGAAACTGTGACGGTCGCACAATTGGCACCTGTCGACCATTTTCACGCGCGTGGGTTTGCAGCCACCGTTGAATTGGCCGATGCCCTTCCGATTGAGGCCGGTCAGCGACTTGTCGATATCGGTTGCGGATTGGGTGGTCCGGCAAGATATCTGGCGCAACGTTTCGGATGCAAGGTTGATGGCCTGGATATCACTGCCGCTTTCGTTGAAGCGGGCAACAAGCTGACGGCGCTTGTCGGGATGCAGGATGCCGTGACCATTGAACACGGCGACGGGCAGAAATTGCCCTATGCCGACACGACCTTCGACGGAGGATACGCGCTACACGTGACGATGAACGTGCCTGACCGCGGTGCTTTTTTCGACGAGGCGTTTCGAGTTCTGAAGCCGGGTGCATTTTTTGCTTTGACAGAGCATGGGTTGGGCGAACGTGGCGATCCGCATCATCCCTTGCCATGGTCGGAAGACGGCCGCGGCGCCTTTCTTATGCGACCCAAGGATACCGTCGCCTTGCTCGAAATATCGGGCTTCTCCGACATTCAGGTCACCGACACTGGCGAAAAGTACCTGCAAGGATATCTGCGGGCAATTGAACTGGCGGAGAAGGGCGAAGCGCCGGT
>JANNKX010000284.1:0-8223 GCA_031396505.1 Rhodobacterales bacterium | reverse complement strand
GCGGCCATCGTGGCCTTCGCCCACCAGACCAGATCGTCCAGCGTCAGTTTGGCGGATGGCAGCAGCGCGCCTTCGATATCGGCCATCTTGCCCGACCCGCCCATGCCGGGATGCACTTTCCAGAAATCGCCGCCGCCGATGTGGACGGCATTGCGGGTGGGGACCATGTGCAATTCGACCGCGATCATCCGCAGATGCTCCAACGCGCGGGCACCCCCCATGGAGCCGTAGGCAATCGCGGCCATCGGCTTGTGCCCCCATTCGACGTAGGCCTGATCCATCGCGTTCTTCAGGGCACCGGTGACCGAATGGTTGTATTCGGCGACCACGAAAAGATAGCCGTCAAAGCCTGCGATCTTTTGCTGCCACGCCACAGCGGCGGCGTTGGATGACGGCATGTAGGCGTTGGAGGCAGGTTCATCAAACAGCGGCAGGTCGAAATCGCGCAAATCCACCAGTTCGACATCCATGTCACCGCGCGCCTGCGCTTGTGCCAGCATCCACTGGGCGGGAATATCGGCAAAGCGGGTCTTGCGGGTGGACCCGATGATAAGGGCGATTTTGGGTTTGGTTGTCATGGCGGGCTCCGATCCATAGGTTGCGTTGGCAAAGATATAATTCGGCGCCCAAGGGCAAACACTTCCCCATGTTAGAAGGTGCTGTGTGCATTTTTGCAGTGCCTGCGCGAAGGCCATCTTGCCCATCGGCGCGGCGGATGATTTACGTGGGCTATGACCAAACCAAACGACAATCCCGCCGATCCGTTCAAGAAAGCGCTGGCTGATGCCACGCGCACGATGGCCGACCTGCCTGAGCTGACCGTGGCCTATACCGTGGACCCGCCGGGCATCACCAAGGACGGCATGCGCCTGCCGCAGGTCAGCCGCCGGATGACGCGGGATGAGGTGATGCTGGCGCGGGGCACGGCAGATGCGCTGGCGATGAAGTTGCGCCATCATGACGAGGCGGTATCCGCGCGCTATGCCCCCACCGGGCCGCTTGCGCGTGAGATTTATGACGCGATGGAAACCGCGCGCTGCGAGGCGGTGGGCGCACGGGCGATGCCGGGGACGGCGGTGAACATCGACGCCAAGATTTTGCATGAGGCGGACCGCAAGGGCTATGCCCAGATCACGCAGGTGGCGGATGCGCCGTTGCCGGTGGCGGCGGGCTACCTTGTGCGGCATCTGGCGACGGGGCGCGATCTGCCGCGCGGGGCGGGCAATGTGATGGCACTGTGGCGCGCGCATCTGGAGGAACAGGCAGGCGGCGCGCTGGCGGATGTGGGGGCGATGCTGGCGGATCAGGCTGCGTTTGCGCGCCTGACCCGCCGCGTGATTGCCGATCTTGGCTATGGTGACCAGTTGGGGGACGACCCGGATATGGACGATCCGGACGACGCGGCGGGCGAGGATGACGCGGCCGAGGATCAGCCGGATTCGGCAGGGGATGACGAGCAGGAGGATCAGGACTCTGATGCCTCACCGGAACAGTCACAAGAAGAACAGCAAGACCAGTCACAGGCGCAGGTGACGATGGAAGACAGCGCCGATATGGAACAGGGCGACGAGACGGAAATGCCCGATGGCGAAGCGCCACTGGAGCCGCCGCCACCCGCACCCTATTCGGATGCGGACCCGAACTATACGGTCTATACCACGGATTTCGATGAGGAAATAAAGGCCGAAGATCTGGCCGAACCGGCCGAGTTGGAACGCCTGCGCGCCTATCTGGACCAACAGTTGGAACCCCTGAAAGGGGCGGTGTCGCGCCTTGCCAACAAGCTGCAGCGCCGCTTGCAGGCGCAACAGAACCGCAGTTGGGAATTTGATCTGGAAGAAGGCACGCTGGATGCGGGCCGCCTTGCGCGGGTGGTGGCGAACCCGACCACACCACTGTCGTTCAAGCGCGAAAAGGATACGGAATTTCGCGATACCTGTGTGACCTTGCTGCTGGATAATTCGGGGTCGATGCGGGGGCGGCCGATCTCCATCGCGGCGATTTGTGCCGATGTGCTGGCGCGCACGTTGGAGCGTTGTTCGGTCAAGGTGGAGATTCTGGGCTTTACCACGCGGGCGTGGAAGGGCGGGCAGGCGCGCGAACGCTGGCTGGCGCAGGGGCGCCCGCAAGGGCCGGGTCGCCTGAATGATCTGCGCCACATCATCTACAAGGGCGCGGATGCGCCGTGGCGCCGCGTGCGGCCAAACCTTGGGCTGATGATGAAAGAGGGGCTGCTGAAAGAAAACATCGACGGCGAGGCGTTGGAATGGGCGCATCGGCGGGCGGCGATACGGCCCGAGGCGCGCAAGATCCTGATGGTGATTTCGGACGGGGCGCCGGTGGATGACAGCACGCTGTCGGTCAATCAGGCCAACTATCTGGAAAAGCACCTGCGCGATGTGATTGCGATGGTGGAACGGCGCCGCGCGGTGGAGTTGATCGCGATTGGCATCGGGCATGATGTGACGCGGTATTACCAGCGTGCGGTGACGATCACGGATGTGGAGCAACTGGCGGGGGCGATGACGGAACAACTGGCGGGCCTGTTTGACGCAAATCCCAAAGGCGCGCGCAAGCGGCGGGCGGGGTAGCGGGGGTTTTCCACCCCCCGGCGCAGTGGTCCTTCGAACCGATGGCGAAACCACTGCGCACCCCCGGAGGATATTTTTGCAGAGAGGAAGGACTTGTGTTTCAAGGCTTTGACAGCGCCGCTGATCCGACCCAAGGCCCTACCCGGCTGGCGGCGCTGCGCGGGGCATTGGCAAAGGCGGGATATGCCGGGTTCATCGTGCCGCGCAGTGATGCGCATCAGGGGGAATATGTGGCGCTGCGCGATCAGCGGTTGCAATGGCTGTGCGGGTTTACCGGGTCGGCGGGGTTTTGCATCGTGTTGCCGGAGGTGGCGGGCGTGTTCATCGACGGGCGGTACCGTACGCAGGTGAAGGGTCAGGTGGACCTTGCGGCCTTCACGCCCGTGCCCTGGCCCGAGGTGAAACCGGGCGCGTGGATCAAGGAAAATCTGGCGGCAGGCGTGGTGGGCTATGACGCATGGCTGCACACCAAGGACGAGATCGCGAAGCTTGAGACAGAACTTGAAGAAACGGGCATAAGCCTGCGGTCTGCAAGCAATTTCATTGATCCGCTTTGGCCTGATCAGCCAAGCCCGCCGATGGGCATGGCCTTTGCACATCCGGTGGAACTTGCGGGCGAGGCACATGCCGACAAACGCGCGCGGCTGGCGGAAGGTTTGCGCAAGGCGGGGCAGCGGGCAGCGGTGATCACCTTGCCGGACAGTCTGTGCTGGCTGTTGAACATCCGGGGCGCGGATGTGGCGCGCAACCCGGTCCTGCATGGCTTTGCGATTCTGCATGATGATGCGCGTGTCACGCTGTTTGCCGATGCGGCAAAGTTTGACGATACCCTGCGCACGCATCTGGGCGCGCAAGTCAGCCTGCGCCCGGTGGCGGCGTTTGTGCCAGCCTTGCGCACGCTGCAAGGCCCGGTGCGGGTGGACCGGGGCACGGCACCGCTGGCCGTCAGTCTGGAACTGGCGGATGCGGAGGTGGCGATTGCCTGGGGCGATGATCCCTGCCGGATGCCAAAAGCGTGCAAGAACGCGGCCGAAATTCAGGGCATGCACGAGGCGCATCTGCGCGATGGGGCGGCGGTGTGCGAATTTCTATGCTGGCTGGATGCGCGCGCGCCGCAGGGTGGGTTGACCGAGATTGACGTGGTCACCGCTCTGGAAGGCTACCGCCGCGCGACCAATGCATTGCATGACATCAGTTTCGATACGATCTGCGGGGCGGGGCCGAACGGGGCGATCATGCATTACCGCGTGACGCATGACAGCAATCGCACGGTGGAACAGGACACGCTGCTGTTGGTGGACAGCGGGGCGCAATACCGCGATGGCACAACAGATATCACGCGCACGGTCGCGGTGGGTGATCCGGGGGACGAGGCGCGGATGTGTTTTACCCGCGTGCTGCAGGGGATGATCGCGATCAGCCGCGTGCGGTTTCCGCACGGGGTGGCGGGGGCGCATCTGGACAGCCTCGCGCGGTATCCGTTGTGGGTGGCGGGGCAGGACTTTGACCATGGCACGGGGCATGGGGTGGGGGCGTTCCTGTCGGTGCATGAAGGGCCGCAGCGGTTAAGCCGGGTGTCGGACCTGCCGCTGGAGGTGGGCATGATCCTGTCGAACGAGCCGGGCTATTACCGCGAAGGCGCGTTCGGCATCCGGATCGAAAACCTGATCGTGGTGCAGACGGCGCCTGCCCTGCCGGGGGGGGACGTGCGGGCGCAACTGTGCTTTGAGACGCTGACCTTCGCGCCGATCGACCGCCGTCTGGTGGTGCTGGCGATGCTGTCACCGGATGAACGGACATGGCTGAACGGCTATCACGCCGAGGTTCTGGTGAAAATCGGGCCGCGCGTGGGGGCGGATGTGCGGGATTGGCTGAAGGCCGCTTGCGCGCCGCTTTGACCTTGCCCGACTCAGGGCTATTTGTCAGCGTCGGCGTAATCTTGGGGGTAAGAACATGGCACATATCACGATCACGCCTGCGGGCGGTACAGTGACGATCCGGGCAAATGGCGCGGTGATTGGCGAAACGACACGGGCGTTGCAATTGAACGAAGGCAGCTATGGGCCCGTGATCTATGTGCCGCGTGACGACATGGCGATGGCGCTGCTGGATGCATCAGCCAAGCAGACGACCTGCCCGCACAAGGGCAAAGCGAGCTATTATTCGATTGTGACGCCGGAGGGAACGCTGGCGGATGCGGTCTGGTCCTATGAAAGCCCGGTGGGCGGGGTGGCCGATATTGCCGGGCATCTGGCGTTTTACACCGACCGCGTGACGGTGGAGCGGCGCTGATCACTTGCACGATGCCCCCCCTCCTCCCCAGCCGTCCCCCACAGTGGGGGGGCGGGAGGCGCATGTGATTACGGCGTCACGCGGCGGCGGCCGTCTGCCGTATACGTTCGACCATGGCGCGCAGGCCGTTGGAGCGTTGCGCCGACAGATGGTTGTGCAGGCCAAGGCGGGCGAGTTCGGCGGCGGCGTCGACCGCCGCCACCTGAGCGACAGGCAGCCCGGCATACAGCGCGTGCAGGATGGCAATCAGGCCGCGGACGATCATCGCATCACTTTCGCCCTGAAAATCAAAGGTTTGTTCAGACATCTGCGGCCTGATCCAGACCTGACTGGCGCAACCGTCGACCTTGAATGCGGGCACCTTGAACGCATCTTCAAGCGGGGCCATCGCACGGCCCAGTTCGATCACATGGCGATAGCGGTCTTCCCAGTCATCAAGGAATTCAAACGTCTCGGCGATGTCTTCGAATGCGGGGGTGGCCATGGTGTCTCCTTGTTAGGACGCAGGTAATTCTCGTGTGGGGTCATGTCCACCCTCAAGCTGTCTTTTCAAACCGCGATCCATCGGCTACCACCTAAAAGCGTGTTTCTTTTGATCGGGTTCGCCCGATCAAAAGAAACACGCAACATGACCAACGGCTTGTATGTCTTGGATCAGATTCAATCTGAATCAGATTGAATCTGATCCGCCCTAGAAAACCACGAGGTTGCCCATGACGTCGCGCCTGACACTTGCCCTTGCCTGCACCCTGATCCTTGCCGGTTGCGGCGGACTGCGCGAGTCACGGTTGAACCCGTTCAACTGGTTTGGCCGCTCACGCGTGGTCGAGGCGCCGGTGGTTGATAACACGGTGGCCCCGGACGGGCGGCAGTTGGTGAGCGATGTGACGCTGATGCAGGTTGACCCGCTGCCAGGCGGTGCGATCATCCGGGCGACGGGGATTGCGGCGACGCAAGGCTATTGGGACGCGGAACTGGTGCTGCGCGAGGGGCCGGAGGCGGACCCGGCCACCCCGGTCTATGATTTCCGGGTGTTTCCGCCCGTGGGTCAGGCCGCCACCAGCACGCCGCAAAGCCGTGAAGTGACGGTGGCGCTGTATCTGTCGGATGTGCAACTGGCGCGCATTACCGCGATCACGGTGCAAGGTGCGAATAACGCGCGGGCCGTGAACCGGTAGGGTTACAGCCGTACAACGCGCACTTCGCTGCCCTTGGCCGACAGTGCGATTTCGCCCCGGCAGAGCGCCAGCGCGTCATTGCCAAACGCCTCGACCCGCCAGCCTTTCAACGCGTCCATATTGCGTTCGCCTGCGGCAATCGCATCCAGATCGGCGGCAGATGCGATCAGCTTGGACGCCACACCCAGATTTTCGGCCTTGGCCTTCAGCAGCACGCGCAAAAGATCGGCAAGGGCGGGGTTGACCTGCAGCTGATCGCGGCTGGTATCGACCTTCGGAATATCCTCGGGCCGCATGTCGAGCCCGGCCTTGACGGCGGCCAGAATGCCATCGGCAATTTCGGGTTTGCGGCCTTCGCGCAAGAGCAGGCGCGAACGGCCCAGCTCCTCTACCGTGGCGGGGCGGGTGGAGGCCAGCTCCAGCAGGGCATCGTCCTTCATCACGCGGCTGCGTGGCACATTGTTTTTCTGCGCATATTCTTCGCGGAAGCGGGCCAGCGCCTTGACGATGGCAAGAAAGCGCCCGGAATTGGTGCGGGTCTTGATGCGTTGCCAGGCGTCATCGGGGTGGGTGGTATAGGTGGCGGGATCGGTGAGGATCGACAATTCTTCGCCCACCCAATGATCGCGACCGGATTTTGCAAGCTGGGCCGCAAGGAATTCGTAGATCCCGCGCAGATGGGTAACATCGGCCAGCGCATAATCCTTTTGCGCATCCGTCAGCGGACGGCGCGACCAATCGGTAAAGCGCGACGTCTTATCGAGGTTTTCGTGTGCGATCTTTTTGACCAGCGTTTCATAGCCGACCTGTTCGCCAAAACCGCAGACCATGGCGGCGATTTGCGTGTCAAACAGGGGTTTGGGAAACACCCCGCCTTCGACAAAGAAAATCTCAAGATCCTGCCGGGCGGCGTGGAACACCTTGACGGTTTTTTCGTGCCGGAACAGATCGTACAGCGGGTCCATCGACATGGCCGCCCCTTCGATCGGGTCCACCAGCACGGCATCGCCATCCGTGCCGGGCAGCGCCATCTGGATCAGACACAGCTTGGACCAATAGGTGCGTTCACGCAGAAATTCGGTGTCGATGGTGACGTAGGGGTGGGTTTTGGCTGCTGCACAAAAGGCGGCGAGGTCTTCGGTCGTGGTAATCGTACGCATCAATCGCCCTTCTGGCAGGCGCGGGTTCGTCCCGCAGACGCCTGCATGATTACGCGGCAGATGCGCCAAAAGAAAGGCGAAATCGCCACGGGCGTCTTGAAAGGGCGTCATACCCGCGTCATTCAGGGGGCATAGGGATGCGTTTTGTCCTGTCATCCCCGGATTGCCGCTGTGCCCATGCCGCCTGCCCTTCGCCCCATTCTTGCCCTTGGGGTGACGCAGGTCGTGGGGTATGGCACGTTGTATTACGCCTTTGGCGTCTTGGCGGGGCGGCTGACGGCGGATGTCGGGGTGTCGTTGCCGTTCGCCTATGGCGCGTTTTCGGTGGCGCTGTTGGCGGGTGGGGCCTTGGCGCCTTTTGCGGGGCGCGCGATTGACCGCCATGGTGCGCGCCGGGTGATGGCGGCCGGATCGGTGGGTGCGGCGCTGGCGCTGGCGGCGCTGTCACAGGCGACCAATGCCGTGACGCTGGTGGCCGCACTGGTTCTGGTGGAGATGGTGTCGGCGGTCGTGCTGTATGACGCAGCCTTTGCCGCACTGGCGCAAGCGGCGGGGGCGGCAGGGGCGCGGCGGGCAATCACGCTGATGACCTTGATCGGGGGCTTTGCGTCGACCGTGTTCTGGCCTGTGACGCTGGTGTTGACGGAAAGCCTTGGGTGGCGCGGCACCTATCTGATTTTTGCGGGGCTGCATCTGCTGGTGTGCCTGCCTTTGCATCTTTGCCTTGCCGGGCAAAGCGTTGTGCGCGACATCGCCGCGAGCGCGCCGGCATCCGCCGCACTTTTACCCATCGCACAACAAGGCAGGGCGATGTTCTGGCTGGCGATCGGCTTTTCGCTGGCGGGGGTGGTCTTTTCGGCGCTGACGGTGCAGTGGGTGCCGCTGTTGCAGGCCACCGGGCTGAGTGCGGCTGCCGCTGTTGCGGCAGGCGCGCTCTTGGGTCCGGCGCAGGTTGGCGTGCGGATCATTGATCTGTTTTTCGGGGTGCAGCGGCATCCGATG
>JANNKX010000269.1:0-2590 GCA_031396505.1 Rhodobacterales bacterium | reverse complement strand
GGCCATCGCAGACGGCGGCCTGCCCGCGACGCGCCTGACGCTGGCCGATGTGGTGCCGTCCCTTGCACCGGATAGTGGCGTGCCGACAGAAATGCTGACGCTGAACCTGACCGATCCGGCCACGCCTGCGCGCCTGCTGGCAGGTCGGCCCGACATCATCTTTCACTTGGCCGCCGTCGTCAGCGCCGAGGCCGAGGCCGATTTTCCGCGCGGCTATGCAACCAACCTTGATGCCACCCGCGCGCTGTTTGACGCCATTCGCCTGATGCCTGACTACTGCCCGCGCGTCATTTTTGCCTCGTCGATCGCGGTGTTCGGGGCCCCCCTGCCCGACCTGATCCCCGATGATTTCCACCTGACGCCCCGGTCAAGCTATGGCACGCAAAAGGCGATGGGTGAGATGCTGCTGGCCGATTACACCCGGCGCGGTTTTCTGGACGGCTTGGCACTGCGCCTGCCCACAATCTGCATCCGCCCCGGTGCGCCCAACAAGGCCGCGTCCGGCTTTTTCTCGGGCATCCTGCGCGAACCCCTGAACGGGCTGCCCGCCATCCTGCCGGTGCGCGACACGCTGCGCCACTGGTTCGCCAGCCCGCGGGCCGCGTCCGGGTTTTTCCTCCATGCCGCCCGCCTTGATACCGCGGGTCTGAACGGGCAGACGGCGCTGAACATGCCGGGCCTGTCGGCCACGGTTGCCGAACAGATCGCAGCCCTGCACGCCCATGCCGGGGCCGATACCGTGGCGCTGATCCGGCATGAACCGGACGCCGTGATTGCACAAATCGTCGAAAGCTGGCCGCGCGGGTTTGACACCGCCCGCGCAACAGCCTTGGATTTTGTGGCAGAAACCAGCTTTGACCAGATCCTTGCCGCCTACATCACAGACGATCTGCGCCGCTGATTTGCAACTTCCTCTCTGAAAAAGTATCCTCGGGGGTGAGCGCCCTTGCGCGAGGGGGCTGAAGGCCCCCTGTCTTCAACCCGCCACCACCTTGGTCGCCGCCGCCAGCCCCGGCCCATGCGCGATTCCCAAGGCGACCAGCCCCGCCTCGATCACCGCCAGCGCACCCAGCGTCATATGCGCATTCACATGTCCCATATGCGCAATCCGCAACCAGCCATCGGCCTGCGGGTCGGCATCCGTCCCCATGCCCAGCCCAATGCCCAGCGTCACCCCCGCCTCGCGTTCCACCCAGGCGCGCAGCCGCGTCGCATCGGGTGCGCCCAGCCGCACCGACGTCACCGACCAGCCGCGTGCCGCAGGATCGGCCACGTTCAGTCCAATCGCCGCATGGCCCGCACCCCAGCCATCCACCGCCGCCCAGACTGTTTGCGCCAGCCGGTGATGACGCGCCCAGACGGCAGGCAGGCCTTCCTCGGCGATCATGTCCAACGCCTCGCGCAGGCCATAAAGATGATGCGTGGGGGCGGTGCCACACCACAATTGCCAAAACTCGTCCGCATCCACGCGCGGGTTCCAGTTCCAATAAGGCGTGCGCAGATCGGCCTTGACCGCCCGCGCCCGGTCATTGAACCACACAAAGCCCATGCCGGGCGGTGTCATCAGCCCCTTCTGGCTGGCGGCGACGGTCACATCGGCCCCCCATGCGTCCATGTGGTATTCATCGCACCCCAAGGATGCGATGCAATCAATCGCCAGCAGGGCCGAATGTCCCACCGTATCGATGACCCCCCGCAGGGCCGCGACATCGGTCTTGATCGTGCTTGATGTATCGACATGCGTGGCGAGAACCGCCTTGATCGCGTGGGTCTTGTCGGCCCGCAGCGCCGCCTCGACCCGGTTCAGATCGGGGGCCGCAGACCGCCCGAAATCCAGCATATCGACCGCGATCCCCATGGTGCGCGCATGATCGGCCCAGCCCAGCCCGAACTGACCGCAGGCCAGCACAAGGGCGCGGTCACCCCGGCTGAACAGGTTGGCATTGGCCGCCTCCCACACGCCATGACCATTGGCGATATAGCCCGCAACATGGCCGCGGGTTCCCGCCAATGCCCGCAGGTCCGGCCAGAGCGAGGCCACCATGTCGTGCAGCGCACCCCCATAGATATTCGGGCTGCCCCGGTGCATGGCGCGTTGCACACGGTCGGGGATCACGGATGGTCCGGGGATGGCAAGATAGGGGTGGCCATGGGCAAGCGTCATCTGCACGAACTCCGGGACGGGACATCGCGCTTTGGCTACCATCCGGCACCGGCCGCCGCAACCTTGCGGGACGGTGATGTTTCAGGCTATGTCACCAGCCGGAAGCACCAGCAAAGGCACCCCCTTGCCCCCCATCCCAACCGATCCCGAAACTGGCGCAGGTTCGTTGTTTTTGCGGCTATGGCGCGCCTATCTGTCGCGCTACAAAGGGTTGATGATTGTCGCCTTTATTCTGATGGTGATCGAAGGGGCGACACTGGGCGCATTGTCTTATCTGCTGAAACCGCTGTTCGATGATGTGTTTGCATCAGGCTCCGAAGCCGCCCTTCTGCCCGTAGGTCTGGGGATCTTCGGGCTGTTTTTCTTGCGTGCCAGCACCATGGTGATGTCGCGTGGTCTGATGGCGCGGGTGTCCGCCCGCGTTGC
>JANNKX010000262.1:0-9631 GCA_031396505.1 Rhodobacterales bacterium | reverse complement strand
TTTTCGGCAAGCGTGACGGTCTTGTGCATGTCAGCCAGATCGCATCAAAACGCCTGAACCACCCGAACGAGGTGCTGAAGGAGGGTCAGGAGGTCAAGGTGAAACTCCTCGGCTTTGACGACCGCGGCAAGGTGAAACTCGGCATGAAGATGGTCGATCAGGAAACCGGCGCGGAAATCGCGGAAGTGGCCGAGGCGTAAGGCTTACAATCGCTTGTAAAGGGGCCCCGGTGGAAACGCCGGGGCCTTTTGTGTTTTGTGCGGGTTGTCCGGTGAAACACGACTGGCGTCGTGGGTGGCGGACCAGTCACAACAAACTTTGTGTCTGACATTTTGTGAAATCTGACACACAAGAATTCCGCCGTTCCTATGAGATAATGCTAACGAAACATTAAAAATCGAAAAAAACCATTGATTTCATTGTGTTTTTCAGGCGTCCCACTGTGGGACACCCAAATTGACCGCCAGAATCACCCCGGTGCCTTGGCAAACCGCAGGTAGGGCAGTTTGATGTCCAGCGGCCCGAAACGTTCTGCGGCCTGATCGTTGTTCAAAGACAGCGCCACAATCACATCCTGCCCCGGCAGCCAGTTGGCGGGCGTCGCAATCGGCACGCCGTCGGTGGCCTGAACGGCATCCAAAGCCCGCAGAATCTCGGCAAAGTTGCGGCCCACGGACATCGGGTAGGTCATCGTCAGGCGGACCTTCTTGTCGGGCCCGATGATATAGACGGTGCGCACCGTGGCGGTGTTGGCGGGGGTGCGGCCTTCCGTCGGCAGGTAGTATTCGGCGGGCAGCATATCATACGCCTTGGCCACGGTCAGCGAGGTGTCGTCGATGATCGGAAAGTCGGCGGGGGCACCTGCGAACGCCGCGATATCGCGCTTCCATTTGTCGTGGTCGGTGACGTTGTCGACCGAGACGCCGATGACCTTGGTCTTGCGTTTGGTCCATTCGGCGGCGAGTTGGGCCACAGCGCCAAATTCGGTGGTGCAGACCGGGGTAAAATCGCGCGGGTGGCTGAAGATGATGGCGTAGTGGCCATCAAGCCAATCGTGAAAATGGATGGGGCCTGCGGTGCTGTCGGCGGTGAAATCGGGGGCAATGTCGTTGATGCGGATGGACATGGGGCGATCCTTGTATGGCCGATGGTCCTTGATCTTCAGATAGACGTATTGGACCGAAATTTCACCCCTTCAGCGCTCTGTCTTGGCAAAAGAGGCGATTCTTCTGTGAACTGCGCAAGGCGCGGATGATTTTCCCGCGTCACTGCTGCCGGGCCATCCAGTCGGGCGCCGTCCGATCCTCGACCTCATCTGCTTCGATCGCGGCAACCTTGCGCATGACGCGGCGCAGATGATCGGCGTTTGGGGTCGTCAGGTTGGGGCCGCGGGCGATCTTGGCCTGCAATTCGGCATCCGAACGGGTGTAGTAATGGTTCAACTGGATGTGGTCGGCGCTGTAGAAGGCGGGGGTTTCGCGGCCACGATTGGTAAAGCGCACCCCACGGTCGTTGCAGGTATCGGTGCTGCCATCAACGTCGATTTCATGCACCTTGAGCGCGGTAACATGGGCCGGATCGACGATCATCTTGAAATTGCGCAGGCCGCGTGCATCGCTCATCGGGGCGGGATTGCGGCGGGTGTAGTTGGGGATGACGCCGTCTTCGGGGGGCGTTTTGTGACCTGCACGGCCGAACATGTGCCACGGCAGACTGATGCTGCGGCAATGGTCCAGATGGGCAAGGGCGGCGTTCAGATCGGCATGGCCTTTGGGGACCAGAAATTCATCGACGTCGATATAGGTCATCCAGCGGTAGGTGCCGCCATGATTGCGGGTGGCGTGGGCATAGGCGAGAACCTGATTATGCACCTCCAGTCCGCGGCGGGCATCGCGGAATTTCTGGTGCCATGGTGTCACGGTGACAAAGGTGCCAGCGGCGGCGCGCAGGCGGGAGATGGTGTCATCGCTGCAGCCGTCGTCATAGGCATAGATGTGTGCTGCCCCGGCCAAAAGGTGAAAACGCGCCCATTCGGCGATGTGGCGTTCCTCGTTCCGCACGATCAGGACAATGGCAAGGCCCGCCCGGCCCGGCAGTGCCTTTGGCGGGTCGATGGCGATCTTGGTGATGCTGCGGGCGCGTTTCAGAAATCCGAACATGGGCATCGCATAGCATTGTTCATGTCGGCAAAGAAAGCACCCCGGTCGTCCTGCGGCCTTGCGGCCACAGGCGCGGGGTGCGAGTTTATCGGGAACCGATGGAGGATATGATGATCGACAAGCGCCAGTTTTACATCAACGGTGAATGGGTGAACCCGGGCGTTCCCCGCGATTGCAATGTGATTGATCCGTCGACGGAAGACGCCTGCGCGGTGATCTCACTGGGGTCGGCGCACGATACCGACAGGGCGGTCGCTGCGGCCAAGGCGGCCTTTCCGGCATGGGCGGCCACGCCGCCTGCCAAGCGGGCCGAATACGTGCGGGGCATCCTTGCCCAGTACGAACGGCGCGACGCGGAAATGGCGCAGGCGATCGCGATGGAAATGGGTGCGCCGATCGACATGGCGCTGAACGATCAGGCGGCCTGCCTGCCTTGGCATCTGAAGAATTTCCTGGCGGCGTTTGAGGGGATGGAATTCATCCGCCCGCATGGCACCACGCCGGGCGCGATGATTGCGCTAGAACCGATTGGGGTGGTAGGCCTGATTACGCCTTGGAACTGGCCGATGAATCAGGTGACGCTGAAGGTGATCCCGGCGCTGCTGGCGGGGTGCCCTTGCGTGTTGAAACCAAGCGAGGAATCGCCGCTGTCATCCATGCTGTTTGCCGAGTTTTGCCATGATGCGGGGCTGCCTGCGGGGGTGTTCAATCTGGTGAATGGGGACGGCATGGGTGTTGGCGCGCAACTGTCGGCGCATCCGGATATCGAGATGATTTCGTTCACGGGATCGACACGGGCAGGCCGTGCGATCAGCGTGGCTGCGGCCGAGACGCTGAAGCGGGTCACGCTGGAGCTGGGCGGCAAGGGGGCCAATCTGGTGTTTGCTGATTGTGATCCGAATGCGGTACGGCGCGGGGTGAAGCAGATGTTCAACAACTCGGGCCAGTCGTGCAATGCGCCCAGCCGGATGCTGGTGGAGCGCAGTTATTACGACGCGGCGGTGGCGATTGCGCAGCAGGTGGCGCAGGAGACCAAGGTCGGGCCTGCGATGCAACCGGGCGGGCATATGGGGCCGGTGGTCAACAAGCGGCAGTGGGAACAGATCCAAGGGTATATTCAGAAGGGCATTGATGAAGGTGCGCGGCTGGTGGCGGGCGGGCCGGGGCTGCCCGAAGGGTTCAACCGGGGGTTCTATGTGAAGCCCACGATCTTTGCCGATGTGGTGCCGGGGATGACGATTGAACGCGAGGAAATCTTCGGACCGGTTCTGGCGATGATCCCGTTTGATGCCGAGGAAGAGGCCGTGCGGATTGCCAATGACACGCCCTATGGGTTGACAAATTATGTGCAGACGCAGGACGGCCCCCGGCGGAACCGGCTGGCCCGCGCCTTGCGGGCGGGGATGGTGGAGATGAATGGCAAATCGCGGGGGGCGGGTGCGCCGTTCGGCGGGGTGAAATCATCGGGCCGCGCAAGGGAAGGCGGGCATTGGGGGATTGAGGAGTTCCTCGAGGTAAAGTCGATCTCGGGCTATGACACGGCGCTTGCGGCAGAATAGCGGCGCGGGCTGACATTCAGGGGTCGTGATCAGTTGGGTGTACTGGCGGGGCTGGGTTAGCCTGATGGGCGAATGGAGGCCCCGATGACCCAGCACCCGCGCCTGATGCAGCCGCTGCAATTGCGCGGTCATACCTTGCGCAACCGGATCGTGTTTGGCGCGCATACGGCGAACATGGCCAAGGATGGCCTGCCGGACGCGCAATATGCGGCGTATCTGCGGGAAAGGGCGCTAGGCGGGGCGGCGATGATTGTGGCGGAGCCTGTGCCGGTGCACCGCACGGGGGTTCTGACGCGGGGGAATTTCCGGCATTCCAGCGATGATGTGATTGCACCGTTCCGGGCGGTGACGGAGGGCGTCCGCGATGCGGGGGCGGTGATCCTGCAGCAGTTGTATCACATCGGCGCGCATGGGGATTCGGACCTGTCGTTTGCGCCGCACTGGTCGCCATCGGGGCACAGCAGTTATCACGACAGCGACGGGTCGCACCGGGTGACAGAGGCAGAGATCTGGGAGCTGGTGGACGCGCATGTTGCGGCGGCGGTGCGCTGCTGCGCGGCGGGGTTTCAGGGGGTGGAGGTCTGGGCCGCCTATCATTCGCTGCTCGATCAGTTCTGGACGCCGTGGAGCAATACCCGCGATGACCAGTGGGGCGGCAGCCTTGAAAACCGCACACGATTTTCGCGCACCATCATCGAACGGATCAGGCGCGCCTGTGGCGAGGATTTTATCGTTGGGCTGGCGGTCAGCACGTCGGATGCCAGCGATGTGCTGCTGTCGGTGGAGGCGCTGTGCGAGATTGTGGCACTGCATGATGCAACGGGACATGTGGATTACGTGACCTGCGGGCATGGCGGGTATCTGGATTTTGAACGGCTGATGCCGACATTTCTGTTTGGGGAAAAGCTGACGGCGCCCGTGACGGAGGTTCTGAAAGGCGTGGTGCGGCATGCGGTGGTAACATCCGAGGCGCATGTGCGGACACCGGAGAATGCAGAAAGCATGATCGCGTCGGGGCAGGCGGACCTGGTATCGATCGTGCGGGGGCAGATCGCGGACCCGCATCTGGCACGCAAGACGGCCGAAGGGCGGGCGGAGGATGTGCGCGGGTGCATTTCGTGCAACCAGATGTGCTGGGGGCGGCGGTCACGCGATTACTGGATTTCCTGCCTGATCAACCCGTCGGCGGGGCGGGAATGGGAATGGGGCGGGGATCGGTTTGTGGCGGTGGAGGTGCCGCGCGATGTGCTGGTTGTGGGGGCGGGTCCGGCAGGGCTGGAGGCGGCGCGGGTGGCAGCAGAGCGGGGTCACCGGGTGGAGGTGGTAGAGGCATTGGGCCAGATCGGTGGGCAGTTCCGGCTGGCGGGGATGCAGCCACGGCGGGGGCAGATCATCGAACTGCTGGACTGGTATGAGCGGCAGTTGGGCAAGCTGGGGGTGGCCTTGCGGCTGAACACCTATCTCGATGCGGATGAGGTGGCGGGGCACGGGGCGGAGGTTGTGGTGGTGGCGACGGGATCACTGCCAGACGCGGATGCGCGGCAACGCTGGCTGCCGGGGGCCGCGCGGTTGCCGGGGATTGATGCGGGGGGCGTGTGGTCGCCGGAGGATGTGCTGCGGCGGGAGGCGCGGCTGGGCGATGCGGTGATCGTCTATGACGAGGGCGGCAACTGGCGCGGGGCGGGCACGGCGTGGCATCTGGCGGAGGCGGGGCATCAGGTGGTGCTGGTGACGCCGGATGCGTTTGTGGGCAAAGAGATTGCACGCACATCGGCGGATGGGCCGCTGCGGGGGCGGCTGGCGCGGGCGGGGGCGCAGTTTTTATGCGAGCATGTGATCGTGCGCTGGCATGGCAACGGGGCGACGGTGCGGAGTTTGCTGACGGGGGTTGAACAGGTGATCGCGGCGTCGGGGTTGGTGATGGCCACGACGAACGTGGCGTTTGATCCGTTTCCGGAAGGGATCGCGGGCAAGGTGCTGCACCGGATCGGGGATTGCGCGGCACCACGGCAGGCGGCGTTTGCGTTTCACGAGGGGCGGAAACTGGGGTTGGTGCTGTAGGAATAGGGAAAATTGACGGCTGTCAATTTCACAGATTCATGTTTTATATCAATGTATTAAATATTATTTTCGGAGTCGCGTTAAGACTTTTGAAACATTACGTGAAAAGTGTTAACGACGCGGGTCTGTGACACGTCCCCGTTCCCCAACCCTCCCCACGGAGGGCGAGGGTGGGTGTTTTCGCCATGCGGTTGCGCCTTGGGATTGGGTTTCGTGCGAGGCCCCCTTACAGCGTGTTGTGTCTGACCATCGTTCAGCCGATCCGACGCAACACGCGCAGGTGGTTCTCGTTTTGGATCGCCCTTAATCTGGATCAGGTTGAGGGCGATCCGCCCTAAAGCGACCGATCCACCACATCTGTCACCGGCACGAACGAGCGTTCGGCAACCCGTTGCAGCCGCGCCCAGACGGCGGTGAAGGCGGTGCTGTCATGCGCCACAAGGCACAGATGTGCGTCGAGGGCGATCTGCGCGAGGCTGACGAGCCCCATGTTTTCGGACAACCGTTGCAGGCGGCGCAGGTTGCGCGGCAAGGCGGCCAGTTCGCGCAGGCGGACCTGATCGGCGACCTCGGCCATCACATGCGCCAGTTCGGCCAGCGCACGCGCCACGACCTGTTCGGCGGCCTGCACACCGAGATTGCGATAGATCGCGGCAATCGGTTCGGCATCCTGTCGCAAGCGTTCTTTTGGCACCAAGGCCATCACGTTATTCATAGGCACACCCCGCGCCGTTGTTTCACTACCCGAGGTCGACATTGACGCGGCATGCTGAAGATTTCGTTGCGCGCGCCAAAAGAAAAGGGTCGAATTGTCGGCAACTTGCGCATAGATCAGATGCGACAAAGGAGTGATGATGCAACATGCGCGCCCCCTGCCCGCCTATCTGATCCAGCGCTTTCAGGGTTGGAAGGCGACGGCGTATCAGGAAAACCGTGCGTGGTATCGCCGGCTTGCGGCCTCGGGTCAGCACCCGCGGGCGATGGTGATTTCGTGCTGCGACAGCCGGGTGCATGTGACGTCGATTTTCGGGGCGGATGAGGGCGAGTTCTTTATCCATCGCAATGTCGCCAATCTGGTGCCGCCGTATAATCCGGATGGCGAATATCATGGCACGTCGGCGGCGGTGGAATACGGGGTGATGGCGCTGGGCGTGGCGCATCTGGTGGTGCTGGGGCATTCGAGTTGTGGCGGCGTGAAGGGCTGCCACGATATGTGCAGCGGGCTGGCGCCGGAACTGGAAGCGAAGTCGAGCTTTGTGGGGCGCTGGATGGATATCCTGCGCCCGGGATTTGCGCGGGTGGCGCATTTGCCCGAGGAAGAACGGCTGCGCGCACTAGAAAAAGAGGCGGTTCTGGTCAGCCTTGAAAACCTGATGACCTTTCCGTTCGTTCAGGCGGCGGTTGCGGAAGAGGCGCTGACGATTCACGGGCTGTGGAATGACACGGGCGAGGGGTTGCTGGAGCATTTCGACCCGGCAAAGGGCGGTTTTGTACCGGTATGACCTTACAAATTGCGGGATGCCTGCCTAAGTCGCGTCAAACGGCGGGGACGGCATGGGCGATATTCTGACATTGGCAGGGGATAACCTGCTGTCACCGATGATCTTGTGCTTTGCACTGGGGCTGTTTGCGGCCCTTGCGCGGTCGGAACTGACGGTGCCCGAGGCGGCGGCAAAGGCGTTGTCGATTTATCTGTTGTTCGCCATCGGGTTCAAGGGCGGGGTCGCGGTGGCGGACCACGGGTTTGACGGGCGGCTGATTGCGGCGCTGGCGGGGGGGGTCGTTCTGTCATTCGGGTTGCCGTTTGTGGCGTTTGCGATGCTGCGGGCGATGACGGGCCTGTCGCGGCTGGATGCGGCGGCGGTGGCGGCGCATTACGGGTCAATCTCGATCGTGACGTTTGTGACGGCGACATCGGTTCTGGCGGGGCGGGGCATCGCGTCTGAAGGCTATATGGTGGCGGTCGCGGCGGCGATGGAGGCGCCGGCCATCATCTCGGCGTTGTGGATCGCGACGCGGGGGGGCGGGGGCAGCCGGATGGATGCGGACCTGTGGCGCGAGATCTTGTTGAACGGATCCATCGTCTTGCTGGTGGGATCTTTCGTGATCGGGCTGGTCACGGGGGCCGATGGCATGGCGCGGATCGAAAGTTTCATCGTGTCGCCGTTTCAGGGGGTGTTGTGCCTGTTCCTGTTGGATATGGGCTTGGTGGCGGGGCGGGGATTGCGGGCGTCACGCGGTGTTCTGGGGGCAGGGGCGGTGGCGTTCGGGGTGGTGATGCCTGTCGTGGGGGCGGCGGTCGGGTTGGGCATGGGGTTGGCACTTGGCCTGTCGGCGGGGGGCGTGGCGTTGATGATGACGCTGGCGGCATCGGCGAGTTACATCGCGGTGCCTGCGGCGATGCGGGTGGCGCTGCCAGAGGCGAACCCGTCGGTCTACCTGACGCTGTCGTTGGGGGTGACGTTTCCGTTCAACCTGACCATTGGGATTCCGGCTTATGTGGCGGTGGCGCAGGCGATGGGGGGGTAAGATATGGACATGCATGCCGCCAAGCGGGTGGAGATCATCATCGAGGCGCCAATGCAGGGGCGGCTGACGGATGCGCTGGTGCGGGCGGGGGTGACGGGGTTTACGGTGCTGCCGGTACTGGGCGGATCGGGGCGTTCGGGGCAGTGGACGCGCGAGGGGCAAGTGGGGCGTGCAGGCATGGTGGCGGTGGTGTGCCTGATCCGGCCGGAACGGCTGGACGGGTTGCTGGCGGCGGCGTTTGCGGTGGTTGATCGGCACATCGGGGTGGTCAGCATAACGGACGCACACGTTATGCGTGTGGAGCGGTTCTGAGCCAAGATGAAATCGATGCCAGACCTGCCGAAACGATGCGATTTTTGCTACATCCTTTGATTTAAATGCAGCGGATTCTTGCCGATGCTTTGAATTTTCGGCGGTTGCGTGTAAGGGAATGGCGATTGTGCAAGGAGTTTGTCAGATGTTGGCGATTAACCGCAAAGTGATTATGCACCCGGCACGCGCAAGGTTGATGCGCAGCACTTCGATCGCGGCGGCGGCGGCATTTCTGGCGATAGCGTCGGGGGCGGCAGCGCAGGATCTGAACTGGGATACCAACCCGGCGGCTGGAACCCAAGGCAGCGGGGACGGGAACTGGAACACGACCGATCTGAACTGGTCACTGAACACCGGGGGCGGGGCGGGGCTTTCGGATCAGGCTTTTGCCAATGGGCGTAACGTGACCTTCGGGCCGACGAACAACGCCACAGTCACGATTGATGCGGGTGCCGTCAGCCCGGCGTCGATCATCTTTAGCGGCGACGGGTATGTGATTGCGGGGGCCGGAGCGAACAGCCTGGACGTGACGACATCCTTGAACATCACGGTGACGGATACGGGCGATACGGCGCAGATTACGGCACCCTTGACGATGGCGAGCGGCGAGACAGTCACGTTTACGGGCGCGTCGAACGGGACGTTGCGCATCACGGGTGGGATCAATCCGGGCGGTGCGGTGGGCGGGACATTTACGGCTGCGGGGGAAACGCTGACGATTGATGACAACGCCGCGATCAACGCGAATGTGGTGAATGGCGGATCGACCACCACAAGCGGGGGCGACATCGGCGGGAACCTGACCGTTTCAAGCGGGGCCTTCACCCATAACACGGCGGGCAGCGTGACGGGCGATACAATCGTCAACGGGACAGGGACGCTGAATGCGAACGGCGGTGATTTCGGTGCGACAGGGGTCGTGCTGAATGCAGGCAACCTGAATTACAATGGCGAGTCGACTGGGAATGTGACGGCCGACGGCGGCAATCTTGATGTGAACGGATCGGGCAT
>JANNKX010000123.1:0-3075 GCA_031396505.1 Rhodobacterales bacterium | reverse complement strand
CGCGCCGGGTGCCTGCGGCGCGGATATTTGCCGACAGAAAATGCGCGCGGATGGCCTGTAAGCCGGGTTCTGTCCAAGGCGGTTGCCCGCCTCTGGATGACCATTCCTCTGCCCACCTTGTTACCAAGGGGGTCAAGCTGCCAACCCGGGCCTCTGGGCTGAGTATCCCTGCGGCGGTATCGCGGCCTGCGCCGTGACCAGCCCGCGTGAGGCCCCTATTCGGCATTGCTCCGGGTGGGGCTTGCCTTGCGACCCCTGTTGCCAGCGGCCCGGTGGGCTCTTACCCCACCTTTTCACCGTAGCCCTGCACGCAGGGCTGTTTCTTCTCTGTGGCGCTTTCCCTGGGGTTGCCCCCGCCGGGCGTTACCCGGCACCCTTTCCTCATGGAGCCCGGACTTTCCTCGGGCGTTGCCGCCCGCGGTCATCCAGCCATCCGCACACCGCCACGCGTTACGCCCCTGCCCCGGTCACGTCAACGCCAAAGCGGCGGGCAAGGTCGCAAGCCAAGGCTGCATCGATGCCATCACAGGGGCCAGTCGCCCACGGCCGGAAACGCATCCGAAAGGCCCGCAGCACCGCGTCATCGCTGACAGGCGGATATCCGAACCGGCAGGCTGCGGCGATGAAATCACCGGGCGGGCGCGGGTCAACCGCATCCGGCCACACCGACAGTCCCGACCGCGCCAGCCTGCGCCAGTCAAAGCGCGCGCCGGGATCAAATTTTCGCAGCGGGGCCATATCGGAATGCCCGATCACGCCATGCGGCGCAATGCGCCAACGCGCCATGACATCGGCCAACAGCGCCACCAGCGCACCTATCTGTGCGGCGGCGAACGGTGCATTGCCGGGGTTGGCCAGTTCAATCCCGATCGACCGCGAATTCACGTCCCCGGCCCCGCGCCATTCGCCTTGCCCCGCATGCCATGCGCGTGCCACCTCTGGTACAAGGGCCATCACCGCGCCACTTTCGGAAATCAGGTAATGGGCCGACACCTCGGCGGCAGGATCGCACAGCCGCGCAAGGGCCGCGTCACAGCTTTGCATTGCGGTATAATGTATCACAACAAGGTCGGGACTTGCCCCGCCGCGCCTGTCACCGAAATTCGGCGACAGCATGGCGCGTCAGTTCTGCACGGCGCGGAACGGCGTCGGGTCCCAGCTGCAGGCGAAACCATCGCCATCGGGATCAACACCCAGCCGGTCGCGTTCTGGCCCGCCGCGTTCCAGAAACGCCTGCTGTGCCAGATCGGCCGAGGCGAACTTGCCGCAGGCGCGCTGCGGGTTGCCGCCAAAACCGGAACGCCGGTAGGTTTGCGTACCGACACCGTGGTTGGTCGATAGCGCAAAGGCCACGATGTTCGGCCCGGTATCCGCAGGGCGTTCGGGCAGCGCGGAAGGCTGGATCTGCACATATTGATCGCGGTTGCGCTGAATGCGTTCGGCATCGCTTTGGATGGTTTCGCGTTGCGACACGGCAGAGAATTCCTGTTCATCTGAAATGCCGCTGTTCCCGGCAAGCCCGGCAGCGGTCACCGCCTCGCCCGACTGCGTCTGAATACCTGCCGGGGCATCGCCGCGCGGGCGGTTCGGATCAAACGCCGCGGTGCCTGCAAGCGGGGCGGCCGCGGTCGTCCCATCCGCCGCATCCAGTGCGGCACCAATCCGGTCGGTCGAAAATCCGCCCGCCACCGCAGGGGCCGGGGCCACCACGCCGCCCAATGGCGCGCCCGGTGGTGTCGGGGCTGGTGCCCCGCTGCGCAAGGCTGCCTCGCGTTGCCGCAGGTAGGAATTGTAATCCGTAAATCCAACCCCCTGCCCAGAGTCCGGCACCTGCGTGGTGCAGGCGAAAAGGCTTGCTGCAAGGACGGCAAACAACGGCAAACGCAGAAGGGTCATGATTTATCTGTCTCGGTCACAGGGAACAACAATGCGGCATTACCACCATTTCGCCGGTTTGGCCATAAAGCCCGCGCTGCGTTCCAGAACATAAGCGTGATTAAGCAACGCAGCCTCTTCCCACGGTCGCCCGATCAACTGCAACCCCAAAGGCAGCCCGTTGCCATCCAGCCCCACGGGCACCGCGATGCCCGGTAGCCCCGCAAGGTTGACCGTCACCGTAAACACATCGTTCAGATACATCGCGATCGGGTCGGCATTGGTCATCTCGCCCAGCCCGAATGCCGAACTTGGCGTGGCGGGCGTCAGGATCGCATCAACGCCCTCGGCAAAGACCGTCTCGAAATCCCGCTTGATCAAGGCCCGCACTTTGCGCGCGCGGTTGTAATAGGCGTCATAAAACCCCGCTGACAGCACATAGGTGCCGATCATGATGCGTCGCTGCACCTCCGCCCCAAACCCTTCGGCGCGGGTCTTTTCGTACATTTCCGTGATGCCGTCACCCTGCGCCAGTGTCGCGCGGTGCCCATAGCGCACCCCGTCATACCGTGCAAGATTGGACGACGCCTCCGCCGGGGCCACCACGTAATAGGCCGGCAGCGCGTATTTCGTGTGCGGCAGGCTGATATCGCGGATAATGGCGCCTGCGTCCTGCATCATCGCCACACCGCGTGCCCACAGCGCGTCAATCTCGGCGGGCATCCCGTCCATGCGGTATTCCCGCGGAATGCCGATGACCTTGCCCCGGACATCCCCCGTCAGCGCTGCCTCGAAATCCGGCACCGGAATATCGGCCGATGTCGAATCCTTCGCATCATGCCCCGCCATCGCCCCCAGCATGATCGCCGCATCGCGCACCGATTTCGTCATCGGCCCCGCCTGATCAAGGCTGGATGCAAAGGCGACGATGCCCCAGCGGCTGACACGCCCATAGGTCGGCTTGATCCCCACGATGCCCGTGAACGCCGCAGGCTGGCGGATCGACCCGCCCGTATCGGTACCCGTCGCCGCCAGACACAGGTCCGCCGCCACCGCCGATGCAGACCCGCCCGATGACCCGCCGGGCGTCAGCAACCGATCATCCACCCGCCACGGGTTCACCGCGTTGCCGTAGACCGACGTTTCATTCGACGATCCCATGGCAAATTCGTCCATGTTCAGCTTGCCCAGCATCACGGC